>JAFYQA010000163.1 GCA_017547315.1 Roseburia sp.
AGCGTTGATTACGATTACATAATCACCTGTATCGATGTGTGGTGTAAAGATTGCTTTATTTTTACCTCTTAATACTTTAGCAATTTCAGATGCTAAACGACCTAATGTCTTACCTTCAGCGTCAACTACGTACCATTTTCTTTCGATGGTAGCTGGACTAGCCATAAAAGTCTTCATTGATTTTCCTCCTAAAAATAATCCTATTGTCGATTCCACGATATGAATGTCCGGACACACCGTTTCCTCATACATATTATTGTTTATAGTTGAAATGTCTCAGCGGGGCTTTGCTTCGACATGATTTCACTATCACAGACTTTGATATTATATTACACGTTTTCGTGTGTGTCAATCCCTTTTTTTGCAGTTTTCTCCTATATTTTGCCACTTTTTTTATGAACACTAAATATACTCTTTTACTGCAAAATACATACGTTATCTTGTACCGGTAATCTTACCCTTCGTACTCAATTCCAATCATCGTAAGTCCATGTGCCGGTGCTGTCGGTCCCGATGCACTTCTATCACACTTTTCCAAAATAACAGGTATTTCTTTCGGTTTTATATCACCTGCACCCACTTTAATCAATGTTCCGGCAATAATGCGAACCATATTATACAAAAATCCGTTTCCTGTGACACGAATCGTTATCACATCATCCTGCTTCTCTACATCACAAGTATATATCGTACGTGTCGTAGTCTTTACTTGTGCTCCGACTGCACAAAAACTTTTAAAATCATGTTCTCCTTCCAGATACTTTGCAGCCTCCTGCATGGCCTCTACATCTAGTTTATGATGATAAAAATAGGTATCTAGTCTTCGGGTTGGATTACGAAAAGTTTTATTTAAAATGCGATATTCATATGTTTTCCGACCTTTCTGATACCGAGGATGCCAATCTTCCGACACTTCGCAGGAATCCTGTACCACAATATCTGAAGGCAATTTCTGATTCAATGCAAAGGAAATCTTCTCCGCAGGCATTCTGGTATTGGTATCAAAAATTGCCACATTTCCCAAGGAATGTACCCCTGAGTCTGTACGACTTGCTCCTGTTACCACAATATCCTCTTTTAGCAATGTTGACAAATGCCTATTCAGCACGGATTCTATCGTCTCACCATTTGGCTGCACCTGCCAGCCGCAATAATTCGTCCCGTCATATGCTACGACAAGTTTCACTCGTTTCATAATCGTTTCTCCACTCTTTTTTCTATCACTAGTAATCCGGTCATTCTTTCTTATTCACTCTCGATGACTCACATTTTTAAGAGTTCAAATACAACAAAAGAGTCCGTATCAATCGAACTCTTTCGTAAAATTTCTCTGTCACTCCATTTTGTATCAGAAATACTTCTATATTCTTGCACATAATAAACTCAGCAACAAATAAATCACAACCACTACATAAGCAATATAATCCCTTTTCACATATGTCAACGGCTTCATTTTGGTACGTCCTGCGCCACCATTATAACATCTGGCTTCCATCGCCATAGCAAGGTCATCTGCTCTACGGAATGCTGATACAAAAAGCGGCACTAATAACGGTATCATGTTTTTCACACGTTTTAGCATATTTCCACTCTCAAAGTCAGCACCTCTTGCCATCTGTGCTTTCATAATCTTATCCGTTTCTTCGATCAGTATCGGAATAAATCGTAATGCAATCGACATCATCATAGCAATTGCATGTACCGGAATCTTAATTTTATTCAACGGACGCAGTGACTTTTCCAAACCGTCCGTCAACTGATTCGGTGTAGTGGTTAATGTCATAATAGACGTGCCTAAGATTAAGTATGTCAAACGAATCGTCATTAAAATCGCATTCTGCAGACCTTCCTTTGTAATCTCTAGCACCCAAAATGATACTAACACTTCTCCCGGTGTCAAAAACAAATTAAACAGTGCTGTAATTAACATTAATATCATAATTGCCTTTAAGCCTTTAACCATAAACTTAAATGGCACCTTTGATAATGCAATCACTCCTGCCATAAAAAAAGTCGCAACCGCAAATCCCACTATCCCTTTCATACAGAATAATGAGATGACATATATCATTGTTCCAAATAATTTAACCCTAGGGTCTAATTTATGTATCACCGAATCTGCCGGATAATACTGCCCTATCGTGATATCTCTTAACATACGGCTGCCTTTCCACTCTTTCTTCCTTCGCTCCCTGTTCACATCTTCCCGGTAGCTATAGGAACTATTTTTCTACCTAGTGCGCTCCACCCAATACGGCTTTCATAATTGCAGCTCTCGCTTCTGCAATCGTAGTCACTTCAGTATCCACATTCAAACCGCGGTCTTTCAATTCGTGCATCAGGTATGTCACCTGCGGTGCCGCCAGACCAACGGACTCTAATTCTTTATAATTTTTAAATACTTCCTTCGGCACATCATCAAACATGACCTTGCCCTGATTCATAACAATAATACGTTTTACGTATTTTGCCACGTCTTCCATACTATGAGACACTAAGATAACCGTCATGCCACGTTCTCTATGCATACGAGTAATCAGGTCTAATATCTCATCTCGTCCGCCCGGATCTAACCCAGCCGTCGGCTCATCCAAAATCAATACCTCTGGTTTCATCGCAAGCACACCTGCAATTGCCACGCGGCGCTTCTGTCCTCCGGACAGATCAAATGGTGACTGGTAAAATAACTCTTCTGGAATTCCGACCTGATGCAATGCCTCAAATGCCCGAAGACCAGCTTCATTTTTATCCAGTCCCTGATTCATCGGTCCAAAGCACACATCATCAAAAATAGTCGTTTCAAAAAGCTGATGCTCCGGATACTGGAACACCAATCCTACTCGATTGCGCAATTCCCTCAGATCAAAATCTTTCTCATAAATATCCTGACCGTGAAAATAAATCGCACCACTAGTCGCTTTTATCAAACCATTCAAATGTTGAATAAGCGTAGATTTGCCGGAACCGGTATGACCGATAATGCCAATAAATTCACCATCTTCAATTTTCAGATTAATATCATCTAATGCTTTTATCTCATATGCAGTCCCTGCACTGTAAACATAATTTACTTTATCTACTATGATTGACATTTTCTCTTTCCTTTTCTATTCCTGCAGAATTCCCGGTCATTCGCAATTGCACACATTTTCTTAGTGACTTCCTTAACCTGCAATTCTCATAATAGCATCTACTAACTCTTCTCTGGTTAAAATCCCCAGTGGCACATTCATACCGGACTGACGTAATAAGTCTGCCAAAAGCGTCACTTGTGGCACATCTAAATGATGTTCTTTCAACTTACCAACCTGTGAAAAAATCTCTCTCGGAGTTCCTTGCATTACAACGGAACCTTTATCCATCACATACACATAATCTGCATCAACCACTTCTTCCATGTAATGTGTAATTAAGATAACTGTGATTCCTTTTTTCTGATTCAGTTCTTTTACCGCACGCAATACTTCCTTACGTCCGTTTGGATCTAACATCGCTGTCGGCTCATCTAACACGATACATTTTGGCTCCATAGCCATAACTCCGGCGATTGCCACACGCTGCTTTTGTCCACCTGAAAGTTTATTCGGCGAATGTTTGCGATATTTCAGCATTCCGACAGAACGTAAACTATCCGCTACTCTTGTCCAAATATTTTCTGTCGGCACACCGATATTCTCTGGTCCGAATGCTACATCTTCTTCTACGACACTGGCAATAATCTGATTGTCCGGGTTCTGGAAAACCATGCCCGCTGCCTGTCTGACTGCCAATATATTCTCATCCTCAGAAATATCCTTGCCATCTACCCACAGTGTTCCTTCCGTCGGTGAGAGCAAAGCATTGATATGTTTTGCAAAAGTAGATTTACCGGAGCCATTATGTCCAAGTACTGCAATAAACTGACCTTCTTTTACATCAATATCTACATGATTAAGCGCAGTCTGAATAGACTCTACATTGCCTTCTTCATCTCTACGGATATATTCATGCACCAATTGTCTTGCTTTTATAATACTCATTTTTCTTCCTCGTCACTTCACATAATTTATGTCCTGCACAAATTCGTAAGTGCAACCTTTTTCAAAAACAATTTACTAATCGTCCCAACTTAAGCGATGCAATTCACCCTCAAGCTTCATATGGTCAAACTGATTCTGGCGTAATGCTTCATACAAAACAATTGCTACTGAATTCGATAAATTCAAAGAGCGAATCTCGCCTACCATAGGAATTCGTACACAAGTATCCGGATTATCTTTTAAAATCTCTTCCGGAATACCTGCGCTCTCTTTACCAAACATGATGTAGCAGTCTGGCTCATAAGATACATCCGAATATACGTGTTTTGCCTTGGTAGTTGCCATGTAAATCTTGGCACCCGGATTCTTCTCACAGAAATCTTCCCAGTTCACATAGGTAGTCACATCCAAATCTTTCCAATAATCCATGCCGGCACGCTTTAAAGCCTTTTCTTCTAAGCTAAATCCAAGCGGCTCAATCAAATGTAATCTAGTATCTGTCGCCACGCAGGTTCTGCCGATATTACCTGTATTTGCCGGAATTTCCGGCTCATATAATACAATGTTTAACTTTGCCATTATTTTCCCTCTCGAAGCTCTGTAATAAATGCCTCTATTCTATCCATTGCTTTTCTCAAAACGTCGAGTGAATATGCATAAGAAATACGAATAAATCCTTCTCCACACGCACCAAATGCAGTTCCAGGAACAACCGCAACTTTCTGTGCATTCAATAATGCAGTTGCAAATTCATCCGAGGTCATACCAAATTCTTTGATGCATGGGAACACATAGAATGCACCAAATGGTTCGAAACATTCTAATCCCATCTCTTGGAAACGATGCATAAGGTAACGGCGTCTGCCATTATATTCTTCTCTCATTTTAGCTACATCTTCATCTCCATTTTTTAATGCCTCTACCGCAGCATACTGGCTGGTGGTCGGTGCACACATAATTGCAAACTGATGAATCTTTGTCATCTGTGCAATAATTTTTGCCGGTCCACAGGCATAACCAAGTCGCCACCCTGTCATAGCATAAGCTTTTGAAAAACCATTAATTAAAATTGTTCTTTCCCACATGCCCGGCAAAGATGCAATTGAAACATGCTCTGTTTCTTCTGTATAAGTCAGTTCTGAATAAATCTCATCACTGATTACATATAAATCATATTTTTCTATTACTTCTGCGATTGCTTCTAAATCTGCACGTTCCATAATCGCGCCTGTCGGATTATTTGGGAATGGCAATACCAAAAGCTTCGTCTTTGGAGTAATCGCCGCTTCTAATTCTGCTGCTGTCAAACGGAATTCATTCTCCGCCTTTAATTCGATAATGACAGGTGTTCCATTTGCCAAAATACAGCATGGCTCATAAGATACATAGCTTGGCTGTGGAATCAGTACTTCGTCACCTGGATCTAACATAGCACGCATCGCAATGTCGATCGCTTCACTACCACCAACTGTTACTAAAATCTCACTGTTATAATCATAAGAAACGCCGCATCTTCTTGTCAGATAACGGTCAATTTCGATTTTCAACTCTTTTAAACCTGCGTTTGAAGTATAAAATGTCTTTCCTTTTTCTAATGAGTAGATACCCTCATCTCGGATATGCCATGGGGTATCAAAATCCGGTTCACCTACGCCTAATGTAATCGCATCTTTCATCTCACTTACGATATCAAAAAACTTACGGATGCCGGATGGCTGAATGCTTACAATTGTTTTTGATAATGGGTCTCTCATGGTGTCATCTGAATCCTTTCATCCTTTGGTCTTTCTGCAAGTATAGTTCCGTGGTCTTTATACTTTTTCAAGATAAAATTGGTCTTGGTGCTAAGTACAGTATCAAGGGTAGATAATTTCTCTGATACAAACTGAGCTACATCTTTCAAAGTCTTACCTTCAATCGTTACCATGAAGTCAAAACCACCAGAAATTAAGTAAACTGCATTTACCTCTGGATAATTATAGATACGTTCTGCAACCTTATCAAATCCCAAACCTCTCTGTGGAGTTACGCGTACTTCAATCATTGCCATAACTTTATCTACGCCCACTTTATCCCAGTCGATTAAAGTGTGGTAACCACAGATAACATGTTCCTCTTCCATTGCCTGTAATTCATTAAGCACCACATTCTCATCAACACCAAGAATAATGGCTAATTCTTTTAAATCAATTCTGCTGTTTTTCTCTATAAAAGTTAAAATCTTTTCACGCATATATATGTCCTTTCCCAACGTGCTTCTTGAAATTCTCCAAAACCGCACACGAAAATCTATTTTATACTAACACCTGATATAATTCATCTGCCTTAGGTCTCTCCAAAAAGCTATGCTCCTCATCATCTTTGCGAATCATACGATCTTTGCCTTCTGTCGCTTTTCCAATAACGGCTGCATTTATACCAGCTTTTTCCAATTCACGTACCATCTTATTGCCATCTTCTGTCGCCATAAGCATACTTCCACTGGAAATCAAACGGTATGGATTAATTCCATAGAACTCACAAATCTCAATGGTTTCCTGACGAATTGGAATTTTCTTTACATCAATATCAAGTCCGATGCCGGATGCTTCTGCCATCTCCCAAAGTGCACCAAAAATGCCGCCTTCTGTGATGTCATGCATTGCGCTGACACCGGAGTTAATGGCGACTGCGGCCTCAGATAACACGGACAGATATACATCTAAATCCTTTGCTTTATCGATAAAAGACGCTGAAAAACGTGTCTTTAACTCTTCTTCTTTTTCTTTGGCAATGATGGATGTACCTTCAATACCAATCCATTTTGTTACGACGATATCCATTCCCGGTCTTGCTCCGGAGGTCGTCACCATCTTACCATCTTTTACTTTTCCAACGCCACATACCGTTACTACCGGCTGGTTGACTACCGGTGTCACCTCTGTATGTCCGCCCATAATCTGAACCCTCGCCGCTGCGCAGGCTTCTTCCATCTGCTCCATAATTTTCTTCAAATGAGACTCTTTTGCATCTGGAGGCAATAAAATCGTAAGCAATACACCTACCGGTTCTGCCCCTGAACTTGCTAAGTCATTCACCGTAATCTGAATCGCCAATTTTCCAATATCTTTCGCTGTCCCTGTAATTGGATCTGTTGAAAGAATAAAAATCTCATCCTCTGCTAGCTTTACTGCCGCACAGTCTTCACCAATACCGGCCCCCATAAGGACTTCCGGTCTTTTTGTATGAAGTTGTTTAAACACAGAACGTTCCAATACGTTCTCTGGTACTTTTCCTATCTTCATATATCCTCACATTTATAGCAATAGGCTGTCTCTTAAAAATAGAGGCAGCCTGTCGTTATTCTTTTTCATTTATTACTGCAACACTACGATTGCTGCTTCCGGTGACGCCGGATACAACGCATTCGAAATCGTTGCTGGATCTCCGGTTACAATCGCATTGTAAATGTTGTTACGAAGTACTTGATTATCTGTTGCGATACCAATTGCTAATACCTTCGGTGATGCTTTGTAATTACTGGTATTAAACTTCTCTTTACTAACCACTACACCATCTTCTTTTACAATCTTCCACAACTGAGTTTTATATCCCACGTGTTTTGACTGTGTCTGTGTAACTGTACCCACTGGAAGCTCTACTGCGGTAAATGTGGTACCCGGATCTGTTGTCTCAAGCACTTTTGTTTCGAACTCAATTGTTCTGTTCGCAGGTCTAGTCTCCACTCCGTAAATATTAAAATACAAATCTTTTCCTTTTGTATATCCCTCAATATAAATCGGATATTCCTGATTATTTTTAAATTTAAAGTCCAAATAATCTCCTGCAATCGCCGCATCCATTGCCAATGGCACATACGCAACCGTCATAGAATGATTCTGACGCTCTACAATCTCAAGTTCTGCATAGATAACTGCATTATATAATGTTGTAGATACCTGACAAACACCGCCGCCATAAGACTGTACGGTCTGTCCACCTTCATAAGAACCAGCTTTTTCGTAACCATTTTCTGCATTACGATACAAAATCGTCTCGTTTACAGAAAATACATCTCCCGGATATAATACGGTTCCATTGATTCGGCCGGTAGCTACATTGATATTGGTAATACGTGATGCTACTGAAGTTCTAAAGTTCGTATCACAAGAACCCAGTATATCTTTTATCTGCGCTAATTCTTCTTCGCTACCTCTTGGCTCGGTAATCTGTGCACTCAATTCAACAACTGCATCTTCTCGATTCCATTCATCCATGATATATTCTTCGATTAGTGCTGCTGAAGGTCCTACATTTACCGCAATTCCTGTTGTTCCAGGCACATAAATAAAGTTTCCGTCTTCACGAATCAGGCCATTATCAACTGCTTTTGTATCTATTTTGCTGATATTATCGTTTAATAACGCCGTCACCATCTCTTTGTCAACGCTAACTTCCAAATCTAAAACAAGGTCCCCCTGCTCTAAATCTGCCAAATCCTTGTAACGTTTTAACAAATTCCCTGTCTTACCTACTGCCATGGCTTCTTTTACAATATCTTTGTTTGTAACCGCAAATCCCAATTGATCAGCAGTCGTACTTATCTGTTTATCACCGGCTGTAAACGTAAATTGTGTACCATTTAACTTTTCAACATAAGCATCTAAAGCTTCATTCGCTTCTGCCTCTGTCATTCCGCCAATGTATACACTTTCGATATAAATACCTTCCGAAATCTGTTTGTCGTTCGATTTTGCATTTACTTTACAATACATTCCAAATAGCATCGTAGCAAATACTGCTACAAACGCTAAAGGAAGAATTACCTTTAATCTCTTCATTTTTCTCCCTCAATATCATGTTAATAAATATACCTTATGTAAATTTTAAAGCTAGTATACCTCTATTTTCCGTGGTTTTGCAAGATGCATAACCACGAATATATTTGACTCCGGCCTTCTTTTTTAGTATATTTTTACATGAGAGCAACTGCAACAGAAGAAAATACCATTACTACTACAAGTACGATTACGATTGCAGATACAAGTTTTTTGTGTTTATTACTTCCAAATTGAAACATTATTTTTCCTCGCTTTCAGGTGAAATATAGAAAGGCTCATATTATGGCACTCTCATTATTAGGTTTATTTATTGCATTTTTTGCTGTTATCTCATTTTATCGCAAACGTCATGACAGGCTCCAACAGGAAACCGATGACAATTTCTGGGAACGAGAGCAACAAGCTAATTTTGTTCGCCGCAAAGATATCAGCGGACTTCCTTATATTAGCATACCTTTTGATAGTTTTTCAATAGGTGCATTTTCAGATACACAATTATCCGAATTAGAAACCACGCTTGACTCTTTCCGTGAGAAAAAGATTCTCAATCTGACCGGTCAATCCAATACAGACCTCAAACTATTGTATGGACCTGCAAATTTAACTGCACTGACAGAATACGACCAGAATTTTACGGATATGCTACAATCTTTTACCAAATATGTCAACCGTTTAATTGAATTAAATCATTTAGAAGCTGCTATTCCTATATTAGAATTCTGTATCGAAACCGGTTCTGATATCTCTGTACATTACACAATTTTGGCAGATTATTATAGCAAGAACGGTTCCACCCACAAAATAGACGAACTTCGCGAAAAAGCTTCTGCTCTAAATTCTCTGACGAAAACATCTATTTTACAAAAACTAGATGCTATTGCATCTTCCCATACTGAGCAATCAGCTTGTCAGTAAGTCTTGACGCTTCGCTTTTTGTCATGGTCGGCGAAAACTCCGCCAACTCAATCCCGTGATAATGAGCGAAGCTTTTTAAATACTGCTTCTGCCGTTCTGTAGCCGGCGACTGTTTTTTCGCTTTATATAGAAGCGGTTTCGGTTCAAAAAACTCTTCTCCTTTGTCAGCATACAAGTCTTTCATTTTTTCAAATATCTGCATGGTCTCCCTTGCATCATCTAGTGCTCTGTGAGCGTTCACCCTTAAAATATCAAAATAAGCACACAGGCTTTCCAAATCTTTCTTCTGTTCCACTGGCAAAAATTTTCTCGCAAGTTTTAAGGTATCTACCGCCTGCTTTTCCAAAACAATTTTGTGATTTACTGCCCACTGTTTTAAAAAAGAATAATCAAATATAATATTCTGCCCAACTAGAATATCCTCCCCAAGGAATTCTAAAAATTCTCGCAGCGTTTCATCTAACGGCTCACCGCTATCGGCCTGTTTTTGGCCAATTCCTGTCAGTTCTATTACTTTTTCGCTTAATGTAACTTGAGGATTCACTATCGCAGAAAAACACGCACATTCCCTGCCTTCTCGCACGCGAATCGCTGCCACTTCTAAAATCTTATCCGTCTTCGCATTCAATCCGGTCATTTCCAAATCAATGACTACATAACTCTCTAACATGCTCATCTCGTTACCTTTTTCTTCTTTTTATCGGAACGATCTTCGGCCTTGCATATGTCCTGCAAAAAGCAACTTTCACATTTGGGGCTTCTGGCAAAACAGATATTACGTCCGAATGAAATAATCTGGATATTATACAAAATCCAATGCTCTTTTGGGAGCACCTTCATCAGCTCATATTCTATTTTCTCCGGATCTGTTTCTTTCGTAAAGCCAAGGCGCTTCGAGATTCTTTTTACATGTGTATCTACAACGATACTCGGTTCATTGTAAATATTACCTCGAATCACATTTGCCGTCTTTCTTCCTACACCTGCCAAAGATGTCAAATCTTCTAAGGATGAAGGAACTTCTCCGCCAAATTCATATACCAGCCGCTTTGCACATGCGATAATATTTTTTGCTTTATTATGGTAAAAACCAGTCGGCTTAATATCCTGTTCCAATTCTTCTAAGTCTGCATTTGCAAACTTTTCCAACGAATCGTATTTTTGAAACAAGTCTTTCGTTACGATATTCACTCTCGCATCGGTACACTGAGCACTTAAGATTACTGCTATCAGTAATTGCCATGGGTTCTCGTGGTTCAAATAACAAATATACTCTGTTCCGTATTCTTTATCTAATCTATCTAAAATTTCCTTCGTTCTCTTTGTCACAAAAATCTCCTTCCAATTTCCGCGTCAATTACTTGTCACCTTATCTGGCAATTGTTCCACAATTTTTACTTCTGCCTGGTGGTCTAGTGCATCTCTGCGTTCATAATCAAACAGCACATATACCGCTTCACTCTGACGTTTTGGCAGTTCTGCAAGAGTCCGCTCCCTTTTGTCCGGGAAGCAGTAATGAAATGGTTCTACATGCGAAAGAGAACCTTTTTTGCAGTGTTGTTTCGTTATCTTTTTAAATTCTGATACAGACGGAGCCCAATGTGGTCTGCTCTTACAATTTTCGCGGTAATACAAATCAAACGTTAAACTTTCCTCTATCATTTGAAGTATCGCCTCTGCTTCTTGAGCACCACACACGAGACTTGTTTTCTGTCCGGCCGCCTTACCTGCAAAACATGCTTCTACAAACTCCAATAAAATTTCACAACGTCTGATACGCGAATGGCTCATCGCCAAATAGCCTTTTTTTTCGTAAAATGCCCCAAACTCCTGGAACATATAAAATGGACTCTCAAATAAAACATCTAGCAACTTCATCGTCACTTCATACTGTCCACTGTTATAGTAAAGTTCTAGCATCTCTTCTACCTGCTTAATTTTTAAAACATCTTCGTAACTAAGCCACTTTGTCTTCATGACCTCGTAAGGTGCGGTAGAATGATATACCATATCATATTCTTTGGCATGCTCGTACATATAGGAACCTTTCAGCACCTTTAAAAACCCTAACTGTAACTGGTTTGGTTTCAGTGCGTATATCTCGTCAAAGGACTCTGCAAACGTCGCATAATCTTCATAAGGTAATCCTGCAATCAAATCCAAATGCTCGTGGATATTTCCCGCTGCCTGCACACGCTTAACAATTTCTTTTAAACGAGTCAAATCCATCGTCCGTCGTATCTCTCGAATGGTGGTATCATTGGTAGACTGCACACCAATCTCCAACTGAATAAGTCCCGGTCGCATCGACGTAATCAATTCTAATTCCGCCTCATTAATCAAATCTGCAGACACTTCAAAATGAAAATTCGTAATGCCATTATCATGTTCCTTAATAAACTGCCAGATTGCCATTGCATGCTTATGGTCACAGTTAAAAGTACGATCCACAAACTTCACCTGCGGAACTTCTTTTTCTATAAAAAAAGCAAGCTCTTTTTTTACTAATTCTAAATCTCTAAAACGTAGCTTTTTATCTACGGATGAGAGACAATAACTACAACTAAACGGGCATCCTCGACTAGATTCGTAATAAATAATACGATTCTTAAAGTCACTAATCTCTTCGTAACAGAATGGGATATCACTCATATTCATCGGCATTTCTGCTGCAATTACATGAACCTCGCCTGTTTCTCTGTCACGGAATGCAATACCTGCCAAATTCTGTAAACTACCATTTCCATTCACATAATAATCACACAGAGCATAAAATGTACGCTCACCTTCACCTATCATAATCCCCGTCACTTCCGGGTGATTTTTCATAAAATCTTCCACCTCGTAGGACACTTCCGGACCGCCTAACCAGATAGGCACTTCTGGGCACAATTTATGAAACTCTTTTATCGTCTCTTCCACATATTCAATATTCCAGATATAGCAGGACATGCACAACACATCCGGTTTC
>JAFYQA010000164.1 GCA_017547315.1 Roseburia sp.
GAATAAGTATCCAAGTGACTGGTCGGTTCATCCAATAACAAAAGATTCGCCGTTCCACAAGCAATTTTTGCCAACTGTAACAAGTTCTTTTCTCCACCAGATAAAATATCCACCTTACGATTCAGCTGGTCTTCTTCGAAGCAATAATCTGTCAGGTATTCTTCAATCTGAGCTTTTGTATCAAAGCCTAATTCTTCCATTTCTTTATAAATGGTATTTGCTTCGTTTAAGGTCTCTCCATGAATCTGGGATAAAAAGCCAATCTCTGCCTCCGCAGCAATCCGAATCGCCGGATTGTTATTCGCAAAAATCTCGCGCAGTAAGGTTGTCTTTCCAGTACCATTTGCTCCTACGATGGCAATCTTCTCCCCCTCGTGCAATTCAAAAGAAACTGCCTCTAATAATACTTCGTCAAAGCTAAGATTATAGTTATCTACTGCCAATAACACTTTTCTATCTGCCTGTGTAATCTCCGTTGCTTCCATATCCACAACTGCTTCTAACGGTATTACCTCTGCATCTGCCTCTACTAGGTCAGACGATACCTGCATCAACTCCGGTAATTTAATTTTCGGCTGACGAATATTTACAAACGGTTCTTTGATTCTTCTAGCTTCCAATCTTGCAAGCTGTGTCGCTTTTGCTTTCAAAGAACGTCCTTTTTGCGCACTATCAATCATAGTGGCTTCTTTTCTAAGACGTTCTACCATCTTGCGGGTACGTTCGATTTCTTCTAAATCTTTTGCTGCAAGTTCCTGTAACTCAATCTTTTTAAGCAGTAATGCCAGATTATAGTCCATATAATTGCCATCAAATTCCTGAATATCTGCATTTTCCAAATGCAAAATTTTATTAAAACAATGATTCAATAAATAACGATTATGCGTTACCACCAAAAGCGTTCCACTATGGGCATTAATCAAATCACGCAAACCATTCAGATTATGAAAATCCAAGAACACATCCGGCTCATCCATAATCAAAAGACTTGGCTGTAAAATCATCTGTTTAATAATCTGCACCAATTTAAATTCGCCACCACTTAATTTTGCAATCTCTAAATTCTCTAACTTTTCTAAACCAGCAATCTTTAACTGTTTACGAATATTCGACTCATAATGGTCACCATCCATTGCCGCAAATTCATCCAAAACCTTCTGGTATTCTTCATAGATTGCTTCTAAATCGTCCGCCGTTGCCATCTCCTCACAAAGTCTGGCGTTCTCTTCCTGATTACGCACAAATTCTTCACTCAAAAAATCAAACACCGTAATCTCTTGATCTTTGTTCGACTTTGACACCTGACTCACATAACCAATGCGAAGATTTTCTTCCTTGATAATCTTCCCCTTATAGATATATTCGTCTGTATTCATCAGCATATCAATCAATGTCGTCTTGCCAGTTCCATTACTTCCGATAAACGCACAGTGCTGTCCATCTTCTAATGTAAACGAAATATCTGTATATAAATCCTTATCTGTATAAGAAAAGGTCAAATTTTCTACTGTTATCATACTATACCTCTGCTTTATAATAATTCACTTTTTTCATAAAGTGTATTTGGGCAAAAATCCTGTCCCGTTACCCACATTAATTCTCCATTTATCACACTCATCTGCACAAAATATTTTTCATCTTGTAACTCCCTGTAAAAAGGATGCTCCAGTTCCGGAGCGAAATCATATAGCTTTTTTTCACCATTGTCATATAGCAATTCTATCTTATAATCTTTACGTGCAAATGCTTTTATCAATGAAGGATATTGTTTCATCTTATTCTAGCCCCTTTATTTTAAAATATGTTGCTTCTGTTTGCATTAATTTCCACAGTGCTTCCAATTCTTCCCTGTGAATTTCAATCCATGCAACTACAAGCTTTAATTTAGATATTGGTAGTGTACCAACTAAGACATTTCCATCAAAATCTATGGAAGCAGAAAATTCCCCATAAAAAGCATGAAGGTGTGGGGTGTGATGTTGTTCATTATCATTAAAATACATTTTTATTAATATGCCGTAAAATGCTGAAATAAGTGGCATAAGTTCATCTCCTTTAATCTATCAGATTACTTTTAGAACTCCCCGGAGATAAAAGGTATAGAAATTTCGAACAATATCCTCCATTGAAAAAATACTACCACGAAACGCATCACAAAACAAGAAAAAACGCACCCATGACTTCTCACAGGTGCGTCTCTAATCTTATTAATATGTTAAACCAAAGTTCATTTCGTAATAATTGCCTGCTGCATCGCGGTAAGCATAAGCTTTTCCGTTCTCATCTTTGAGTTCTTCAGGCATATACTGGTCTTTATCATAACCTGGTACGTCGTTAGGGCTAATACATACGCCATCTGCATTTACTGCAAGTACTTCATCGTTCTTAGGCATTGTGATAGGAAGTTTACCAACTGGTGCAAATCTTCCAAAGTATACGTCTAAGATTGCAGATGGATATGTGTCATATCCTAATGTAAGTGCATCTACGTATGGCTCTACATTGCCAAGTAACCATGCTAATACTACGTTTACGTTAGCGATTACTTTACCGCCGTTTGCATGAACTGCTGCAGCGATTTCAGCGATGCGGTTAGCACCTGCTAAAGTAGTCTCTTCATGTGTCTCTGCCATTGGACGACAGAATTCGTCAACGTCTGCTACCATTTTGCCTTCACAGATGTCAAGTTCAAGGTAACCCTTTGTAGCACTGAAGTATGCACCAGATTTTGGATTAAGCATCAATAATGCATAATCTGCCTGGGCAGGATCATCTACCAATGTTACGTCAGCTAACATTTCCTTCAAGCCTTTTGTAAGCTCTACTGCTTTTTCTGGTGACTGATGGAATGCTTCTGCATAAACTTTCTTACCTTCTAACTTATCTGCTGTAAGTGGTAATGTACCATCGTTTTTAAGAAGAGTTACACTCTTACGATGTGCATCCATTGCCTTATCCCAGTCAGACTGTGTAGCTGCCACTTCAACAGCAACCTTAGGATCACGATATGTATCTTCGAATAAACCTAATTCAAACATACCCTGCAATGTACGTGAAACTGCACGGTTTAAAGCTTCGTCTGTAAGTACTAACTGGTCTTTTGTAAAGCCCTCTGGAACTTCATGTGTATCATAGTAATCATTTGTATTACGAGCATAAGCCTCTAAGCCGAGTGCACGGTCAAAGTTACCACTAATAACGTCTACACCTGAATTATTCACTGCAAAACCGATACGTTCTGGTTTATCAAGCATTTCAACACCCCAGCACATATTGTGAACGATACCTGTATCAGAGTTAATGTAACCCTTGAAGCCCATTTCATTACGAAGAAGTCCATCAATAAGTGGTTTATTGTAAGCAAAACCAAATGGCTGCATTTCGATTTCTTTACCGTTTACAACCTGAGCTGCACTCTTTTCTTTCGCTGGTTTTGCATAATA
>JAFYQA010000165.1 GCA_017547315.1 Roseburia sp.
ATTTTATCTACATATTTTGCACCGAGCAGGTCAATAATCAACTGTACTGCGAAGTTTAATGTAGTAATAAAAGTAATCTTATCTAAAGTTAGATGATAGTCTGCTGCAAATGTTAGAAACAGTAGCGGTGCAAAGTTATTTACAATCGCCTGTGTGATATAGCCAAGGTAACTGGCGTATATGGTGTGTTCGTATTTTTTTAGTCGTTTCATAATTATTTTTTGAAATCCTCCATGCTGGTAATTCTGTCCGGTTTCCTGCATAAAGCGGGAAGAGAGATAACTGTCAGATACTAGTAATTTTTCTAACTGAGAGAAAAGTGTACATGATTTACTTCAAAGATTTTTATAGAAATAGAGTAACACAAATTTTGACACAATCAATAAATAGTTGAAAATTGTGCTAAAATACAGCAAAATATTAAATGAAAACATATGCGGGGTTCTATATACTTATAGGTAAATATTGGGTCTGAAAAGAATGGGTGCGGAGGACACCGATAAGAATATGAAATGAGAGGTTATTTATGACAAAAGAAATGGCAGCAAATCCGATGGAGACGACACCGATTCCGAAACTGGTAATGAAACGTTCTGTACCGCTGATGGTGTCTACGCTGGTATCTAGTTTATACGGTATGGTAGACAGCATGTTTGTGGCTCGAATTAGCGAGAAGGCTCTGGCGGCGACAACAGTGGCATTTCCGATTACATTATTTTTATTTGCAATAGCGATTGGAACAGCGATGGGTGTGAATTCGCGATTGTCACGTTTCCTTGGAGAAGGAGAAATGACAGATGCTAAGGAGACTGGATGGACGGGAATTTTATTAAGTGTGTTATCGTCGATACCATTTATGTTGATTGGAGCATTTGGACTTCCTTTTATTTATAAATTGATTACTGCAGACCCTGAGATTGCGGTGATGGGACAGGCTTATACGAGGATTATTTTACTCTTTTGTATAGGACAGTTTTTTGCATCTATGGGTGCGAGACTTTTACAGGCGACAGGTTATGCGAGTCTTAGTATGGCAGCACAGTTGACGGGGTCCATTTTAAACTGTATTTTGGACCCGATTATGATTTTTGGTTTGTTTGGTTTTCCGGCACTTGGAATTGAAGGTGCAGCAATCGCGACGGTATTATCACAGTGCATTTCTGGAACAATATCGACGGCACTCTATTTTATCAAGAATCCACAGTTACGTTTGAAATCGGAAAATTTAAGGATGCGCGTGGACCTGGTTGGTGAGATATATAAAGTCGGCGTACCGATGATGATTGTGACAGCGTTAAACAGTGTGATGATGGTAGCGACCAATCGCATTTTAGAAGGTGTATCAAGTACAGCGATTGCGTTCTACGGTGTATTTGGAAAATTGCAGAACTTTATGTTCATGCCGGTGAATGGGCTTAGTCAGGGAATTGTACCAATCGTGGGATATTTTTATGGTGCAAAAAATGCTGGAAAAATTCGTGAGACAGTAAAGTTTTCGCTAAAAATAGCGGTTGGGGTAATGAGTGTAGGAATGGTAGTGTTCTTCCTCTTCCCAAATCTTTTGATGGCGATTTACGATGCAAGCCCTGCGATGCTTGAAATCGGACAGGTTGGTTTAAGAGCACTGGCAACAGCATTTATCCCATTAGGTTTTGTATTGGTACTCGGAAACGTATTTACGGCATTGGGAAATGGTATGCTGAATATGAAGTGTAGTATGATTCGTGGCGGTTTGCCAGTTATTCTATTGCTCCCAATGATAAAATTAGTTGGGACGACATGGTGCTGGCTGGCGTTTATACTTGCAGATTATATAGCAGCAGTGTTGGCGATTTACAGTTACAAGAAGTTAGATAAGACGAAGTTAGAGAATTTGTCATAATAAGTTTTACATAAAAAGTGGGAATTCATGAAGATGGATTCCTGCTTTTGTTTTTCTGATATTGCAAAATAAAGACGTAAGTTATAAAATGAAGCTTATATTATTACAGAGGAGTAAGGTAGCGATATGTTATTTGATTTATTTTTAACATTTGCCAAGATAGGTGCATTCACTTTCGGTGGTGGTTATGCCATGATATCTATCATTGAAGATGAATGTGTGGAAAAAAGAAAATGGATTACACAAGACCAGTTATCTACGATAACTGCAATAGCAGAGTCGACACCTGGGCCGATTGCGATTAACTGTGCCACTTATACAGGGTATATGCAGGCAGGGGTACCAGGGGCAATCTGTGCAACGATTGGTATGGTGGTTCCATCGTTCGTGATTATTTATCTGATATCACTGTTTTTTGATAATTTTTTAGAAATCACAGTGGTGGCGAAGGCTTTTAAGGGGATTAAGATTTCGGTTGGCATTTTGATTGCTAGGGCGGCACTTACTATGTGGAAAAAGAGGAAGAAAAAAGATTGGTTCGCTTATGTAATAGCCGGCGGAGCAGCATTGATTTTATTTTTGACTTCTGTTTTTGATATAAAGATATCAACGATGGTATTGATTGTGATAGCGGGAGCAGCAGGGATGTTGCGTCGCAGAATCAAGCAGATTTCTTCGAAAGGGGGTACAGCCACATGATCTATTTCGAATTGTTTCTGGGATTTTTGATTGTCGGATGCCTGTCTTTTGGGGGAGCTTATGGTGCGATACCGTTGATTAGAGATGTCGTTATGTCTTATGGATGGGTTAGTGAAGAGATGTTTGCCTATTTTGTAGCAGTCAGTGAAAGTACACCAGGACCGATTATGGTGAATCTCGCGACTTATGTGGGAAGCA
>JAFYQA010000166.1 GCA_017547315.1 Roseburia sp.
CTCTATCTTCAACACCTTTTAAGTTCTCTAAATTACCTGCATAAGTCAATGCATCTACGTTAATAATTCTGATTTCATTGTCATATTTACGGAACATGTAATGAATATAATTTGATCCAATAAAACCTGCTCCACCTGTTACTAAATATGTTCTCATTATTTTCCTCCTAAATGTATATTAATACTTTACAACTTCTCATTAACTATTACATTATATCACTTTTTTCACTAACTGACAACTTCAACTAGTACATTCGTACTGATTGTTCCTATTTACACTCTGTCAATTGTATAGTCCATCTTCTTTTTCGAAAAATTAGGATTATAATATGGATCACCATATTCGAAAATATCAGCCCACTTTTTCAACATATAATCCGACTCTTTCTGCAGACGTGCCTGTTTCTCCGGTGTATTCTCATAACCTCTCGACTTCGATTCATAATGAGTTGCCACCGCATATGGTGTATATACGATTCGGTAACCTGCAGCACCCATTTTTAAGCACAAGTCAATATCATTATAGGCAACAGTCAACTCTTCTTCCAAGCCGCCAACCTCTTCAAAAACAGACTTTTTCACCATCATACAGGCTGCTGTCACCGCACTATAATTCAACTGAAGATTCGCACGATGCATATAACCATGAAACTTGCTATCCATCCCCACAAACATACTGTTTGCAATGCCGCCAAGTCCAACTCCCACACCTGCATGCTGAATCGTACCATCCGGATATAAAAGTTTACAACCTACCGCTGCTACATCCTCACGTTGGCAATGTCCTAACATCTCTTCTAGCCAATCTGCTGTCTGAATCTCGATATCATTATTCAACAAAAGCAAATACTTGCCCTTAGTAAAGCCAGCGCCAAAATTATTGATTGCAGAATAGTTAAAATAATCTTTCCAAGTCACTACACAAATACGATTCCCGTTGGCCAGCTTCCCCTCCATCGGTACGTCTGCTGTATAACCACATCCGGCAAGTTCTTCGTAATATGCGAATGTTTCCTTCTCCGTGCTATTATTTTCAACAAGAATCACTTCATATTTACCGTATGTACTTCTTTCCACAGAAGCTATACATTTCTTCAGCATTGCCACTTGATCTTTATTCGGAATAATTATAGAAATCAATTCTTCCTGCTGCACCTTATATTTCACACGATAAAATCCTAAATTCCTAGTCATAGAAACTTCGCCTTCTATGCCCTTCGCTTTCAAATGATCCTCAATCGCCAACTTACCAGCCTCATAAGCATACATCTTACTAGCAGGATTCTCAGCAGTTGATCCCGCAGAAGTTCTCCAATGATAAAGAATTCTAGGCACATGTGCAACGCCTTTTGCCGCATCTGTGCAACGAAAAATAAAATCAAAATCCTGTGCGCCATTATATTTACTGATAAAACCACCAACTTTTTCTACAATCTCACGTCTTACCGTAAATAAATGCGTAATATAATTATTCGTCCGAAGTAAATCGATATTAAAATCCGGTTTAAAATGCGGATCGAAGTGTTCTGTTAAATCTTCTGATATTTTATCCTCATCCGAATATACTGCTTCGATTATCCCTTCTATTTTTTTACGTTTTACAAGGGATGCTTTCCCCTCTGCTATATTAGCCGCTACAAGTGTTTCGTACAATGCTTCCGGTGGCAGGATGTCATCATGGTCTAATAAGCTTATCCATTCTCCCTCTGCCATTTCGAAAGCTTTATTCGTATTCTCCGCAATCCCCAGATTTTCCTCTAAATGACGGTAACGGATACGATTTTCCACACCATATCGTTCTTTTATCAGCTCATGAAGCTTCTCATCCGGGCTGCCATCTGCCAGGCATAACTGCCAGTTCGGATATGTCTGCTTCACAACAGAATCTATCATCTCACACAAATATGCTTCTGGTGTCTTGTAAAGTGGCACACAAATACTAACCATCGGTGTATTCTGCCAATTCTTCACATCCTCTCGCTGAGCTTTTTCCTGTTCCGCTGTCATTGCATGTTTCTTATACCATTTATCATAAGATATTTTCTGGGAACGGAGTTTTTCCACTGCACGTATATAAAGTTCACGGAACCCGTATTCTTTTAAACACGCAATTCCCTTTTTTATCATATATTTATTAATTCTCATTCAAATATTCCTTCAATGCGTCATGCCAGTCCGCCATACGGTAATCACTGGTCAGTTTCAACATATAATTATCCAAAATCGAAAATGCCGGTCTCTTCGCTGATGCCGGATTCATCTGAGCATACTGCTCACTTGTCACATGATTCACTTTTGTCGTCTTACCTGTCAATTTAAAAATTTCTTCTGTAAAAGCCGCCCAGTTCGTATCACCTTCACAAGTCGCGTGGAACGTTCCATAATTCTCTGTACCTTCCAAATGTCGAATCATTTTCGCCAATTCTTTTGCACTTGTAGGTGTTCCGAGCTGATCACATACTACATTCACCTGTTCATAACTCTCAGAAAGGCGAAGCATTGTTTTTACAAAATTCTTACCGTCTCCATACAACCAGGCTGTACGGAAAATGAAATGCTTTTTCGCAAATTCTTTTACGAATTTCTCACCTTCTAATTTCGTTTTACCATAAGCACTTACTGGATTTGGTTCGTCAAATTCCGTATATGGCACAGTTCCGTTTCCTTCGAATACATAATCCGTAGAAACATGTAACATTTTTGCGTCTACTGCATTCGCTGCGATACTCAAGTTCCTTGGTCCAATTGCATTAATCTGATATGCCAAATCCCACTCTTTTTCACAGGCATCTACATTTGTATGTGCTGCACAGTTGATAATTACGTCTGGCTTTTCAGCTAACACTAATTCCATTACCTGTTCAATTTTTGTGATATCCAGGGCAATCACACCCTCACCTTCTACCACGTCTGTATTTACAAAAGTCACTTCATCCTGTTCATACTCTTTACGAATCGCACGACCCAATTGACCATTGCAACCTGTTACCAAAATTTTCTTCATAACGTTTCCCTTCTTCGTATCTTTACTTTTCACTCAAACGATTTAATGCCGAAAAAAATGCTTTTATAGATGCTCGCGTAATATTCGAACTAACACCTACACCAAATGTTTCTTTATTCGTATAATTATCTCTCATATGTATATATGCAGCAGCCTTCGCATGCGATCCTTCTGCCAATGCATGTCCCGTATAGTTTAACACCACTACATCCACAATATTCACACGATGTCTAACTGCCAATTTCACCGCATCAATCGGTCCATTTCCCTTCGCCTCTGAGTGTAACTCCATACCTCTGTATTTGAAATCAAGTTCTACAACTACATCATCTTGCAATGCACTCTGTTCATTTACTTTTACTTTGATATATTCAAATGGTGACTGTCGATCCAAATATTCGTTTTGGAACGTCTTCATAATAAGTGCCGGCGCAATCTCACCGCCTTTTTGCTCAGAAATCTTCTGAATAACACCTGCAAATTCACGTTGCATTTCTCGTGGAATTTTAAAGCCATATACATGTTCCATAATATAGGCCACTCCACCTTTTCCGGATTGACTGTTGATACGAACCACCGGTTCATATTTTCTACCTATATCTGCCGGATCTATCGGCAAATATGGTACCAGCCACTGCTCCGTACTTCTCTCTCGCATTGCCTGCACACCTTTATTAATCGCATCCTGATGCGAACCAGAAAATGCCGTAAATACAAGCTTCCCTGCATAAGGATGTCGCATATCTACACTCATCCTACAGCAACGCTCATATATCTCTATAATCTCATTTACATTCTCAATCTGTAATTTCGGGTCAATTCCCTGAGAAAACATGTTATAAGCAATCGTGAGCAAATCCACATTTCCTGAACGCTCTCCATTTCCAAACAACGTTCCCTCCACTCTATCAGCACCTGCTAACAGCGCTAATTCCGTTGCTGCTGTTCCAGTGCCACGATCATTATGCGGATGCACACTTAAAATTATATTTTCTCGTTCTTTAAAATGTCTGTTCATCCATTCAATCTGATCCGCATACACATTCGGTGTATTCAATTCCACGGTAGCCGGCAGATTAAAAATAATCGGATTCTCATTTGCATGATTCCATTCCTCTTGAACAGCCGTGCAAATCTCTAATGCAAACTCCACTTCAGTTCCAGTAAAAGATTCAGGTGAATATTCCAGCTGAAGATTCCCCTGATAATTTTTCATTCCTTCTTTTACCATTCTGGTTCCTAAAACCGCAATCTGAATGATATCTTCTTTCTCTTTATGAAACACTACATCCCTTTGCAAAACAGATGTAGAATTATAAATGTGAAATATCACATTTTTAATACCAGAAATAGCCTCAAAGGTTCTGTCTATCAAATCCTTACGACATTGACAAAGTACCTGTACTTTCACATCTTCCGGAATCAAATTTTCATCCACTAACTTACGCAAAAAGTCATATTCTATCTGCGACGCTGCCGGAAATCCAATTTCAATTTCCTTAAACCCTAATTTCAATAAAAGTTGGAACATTTCCACCTTTTCTTCCACATTCATTGGCTCCATCAACGCCTGATTACCATCGCGCAAATCCACAGAGCACCAGATTGGTGCTCTTTCAATCTCTTTATTTGGCCATTCCCGCTCCGCATAATCTAATACCGGAACGCGTGTGTACCTTTCGAATTTCAACATTCTTTTATCTTTCCTTATTTATTCACCCAAGCCCTTTTCTACTAATTCAACAAGTGCCTGTAATGCATTTTCCTCATCTTCACCTTCACAAATCAGTTCTATTTCACAACCTGATTTAATACATGCCCCCAACACACTTAACACACTCTTGGCATTTGCAATATCATTTCCATATCGAAAAGTAATCTTTGACGAAAACTTCATCGCCTCACTGCAAAGCACCCCTGCCGGTCTCAAATGCAATCCCGTCGGATTCTTTATGACCACTTTTTGACTTACCATAGTTTTTACCCCTTAAAAACTCTTGATTCTCCCAAGCATAATTTTATAACATCGTTTTCGTAATCAATTCTGCCAACTTCTTTGCTTCTGTTTCGATTATCTCCTGATCTTTTCCTTCAATCATAACACGCACTAATGGTTCTGTACCGGATGGACGAATCAATACACGTCCTTCTCCATTAAACTTCTTCTCCAAGTCTGCAATCGCCTCTGCTATTTCCGGATACTCCATATAGTCTTCTTTTTTATGATTTGGAACCTTTGCATTTACCAATGACTGCGGTAACACTTCCATCACAGAAGCAAGCTCTGATAATGGTTTCTTTGTTTCCACCATTACTCGCAATAAATTTAATGCACTAAGTAAACCATCTCCTGTTGTATTATCATCTAAGAATATTACGTGACCCGACTGTTCTCCACCAAGGTTGTAACCATTTTCCATCATATTTTCAAGAACATAACGATCTCCAACCTTTGTCTTCTCCAATTTGAGACCCTCTTTCTGTGCCATCAATGTAAGACCCAAATTAGACATAACTGTCACAACAATGGTATCATTTTTCAATAATCCTTTGTTTTTCATATGAAGTCCACAGATAGCCATAATCTGATCACCATCTACTAATTCACCATTTTCATCTACTGCAAGCATACGATCCGCATCACCATCAAATGCCAAACCAATCTGTGCTTTCTCATACACAACTCTCGCCTTCAATTCATCCATATGCGTAGAACCACAGTTTGCATTGATATTCGTTCCATCTGGTTCTGTATGAAGTGCTACTAATTCAGCACCTAAATCCGTTAATGTCTGTACTGATGTATAATAAGATGCACCTTCCGCACAATCGATTACAATCTTCATGCCTGTCAAATCTACCGGCACACATTTTTTCATAAACTTCACATACTGCTCTACCAAATCAAAACGATATTCAATTTTACCTACACCCGAACCAATTGGGAGCACAACATCTTTCATGTTGTTCGTAATCAATTCTTCTATCTCATCTTCCAAGGCATCTGATAATTTGTAACCATTTCCATTAAAAAATTTAATTCCATTAAACTCCATTGGATTATGTGATGCAGAAATCACAACGCCTGCATCTACCTTGTGTTTTCTGGTAAGATATGCAATAGCCGGTGTAGGCATAACACCAACAAAAATCGCATTCGCTCCTACCGAACAGATACCTGCCATCAATGCACTCGCTAACATACCACCAGAAATTCTAGTATCACACCCCACAATAATTGTAGGCTGGTGTTCTTGCTCTTTTGTCAACACATATGCACCTGCCTGGCCTAATTTTGTTGCCAATTCAATTGTCAATTCAGATCCCGCCACACCACGTACACCATCTGTTCCAAACATTCTTGCCATATTTCCTAATCCTCTTTTCCTTAATCTCTACTATCACCAGTATTCTCGGAAGGTTTTCCTTCTCCTTCGTTTTCTGTACTAGTATTCTCTGTACTATTCTCTCCTGGTTTTTCTGTACTTCCAGTAGCACCGGCCTGTGTCGACTCTTCAGGCTTTTCACTGCTCTCTGTATTTTCTGTAGACTCGCTAGCGCCTCCATCCGCAACAGCCTTTATCTCCACCTCTACAAATGCTGATTCAACCGTATACAATGCTGGATCAATATTCAAAGATACTTTAACCGAATGAGTACCTTCTGTTAATCCATCCACATTTACCGTGCCTTTTAATTCCACTGCATTCAGGTCATTATGTGCTCCTTTTCCCGCAGTAATCTTAACTATTGCATAACGTTCTACATACGACAACTGATAGCCCGATTTTAATCCCTCTGCAGTAAGATTGCTAACGGAGACTTTATATTCCTTAGTTTCTATCGGTTCTATCTCAGCGGTAACACTCACTTTCGCATCTGCGCTAACCACTAATGACACGCCGCCTTCCAGATAAGTCGAAATATCAATGGTTTTTTTAATGCTTGATGTTACCCCTGTCAAATCCAACACCGCTGCCGGAATTTGGATTTTATCCAACGTATTCAATACTGCCGCAACACCCTTGACACGTACAACAAGCGGGTCACTAAATACATCCACTAACTGATATCCTTTTGCCGGAGTTCCCATTGTTGTCAATTCTAATGGAACCTCTTTTGTATTCAATATCTGTGCCGAAATTCGAACCGTCTCCACGCTCTTATCTAATTTCGTTGTATCGATAACTTCGCCGTTTTCATCATAAAATACCGGAACAACATTATCCGTAATATCATTTGCCATTTCATTTACATTAATAGTAGCAACCACACTGTCAATCGAATTTACAACCGATGTCGGGCCCGAAACCTGCACAACGTTAGTACTATCAATTTTTACCGTGCCCAAAGCACAGCCTTCCGCCACTGTACCAGATGTATTTGCCTTAATCTGGAACTGCTGTTTTCCCAAATCCTCTAAAGCCACTTCCAAATACATCTGTTTATTCTCTATCGTAATCTGATTACTATTTCGAATAGCCGAAACTGTTACCGGAACTCTGTAACCACCATTTGCTTTCGCTTCAATTTTCTCCATATCCGCCGTAGCCGAAAAATCAGCACCGGAAATACCCTCCCAAACACTTCTCTTCGTCGTGTAGTAGAAAGTAACCGTATTACTTTCATTCAATACATCCATGTATTTTCCCATATCAGTAATATATTCCTGATTTTTCATAAATACGCTAACTGTCATAGATTTTCTCACAGTTGGATCATCTGTATTTACAACAACAACCCATAAAACAGTTGCAAAAAATAATGCTAATAACTTGAGGCCGATATTATTCACCAATTTCCCGCCGAGCGTCTTTAACATCTTTCAGCCTCCTTTTTACTAATTCTAATACTGTTACTTCTGCTTCTCTCTTCTGTAAAAAAGTCAATTTATTTTTCAAAAAGTCTGCATCCACATTACGATACAACTCCCCACCTATGGCAATTGACACCTTACCAGTCTCTTCTGATACTGCAATTGTCATAGAATCACTCACTTCACTTATACCAACCGCCGCACGATGTCTTGTTCCCAAATCTTTGCTAAGTGTTAAAGAATCTGACAATGGAAGGTAACAGGTTGCTGATACTACTCGATCACCACGTACAATAATTGCACCATCATGTAATGGTGTGTTTTTTTCAAAAATATTAATCAGAAGCTGGCTGCTGACAATTCCATCTACCGCTATACCAGTTCGTTCATATTCAGAAAGCACCATCTCATCTTCCACTACAATAAGTGCACCTGTTTTTACTTTTCCCATTTCAAAACATGCTCTTACTAATTCTGTAATTGTTTTATCTGAAAATTTTGCCACCGTTTTATTTCCTTCGAAATTAAAAAACTTCATTAAAAGTTTATGGCGACCCAAACTTTCCAACGCTTTACGCATTTCAGGCTGAAAAATAACCGCGATGGCTATTACTGCCACACTCACCATTTTTTCTGCAATCCACAAAATCGTGTTCATCTGGAAAAGTGCTGCAAACATAATGAATATAAGAACTACCAAAACACCTTTCAGTAATATCCATGCTTTCGTATTCTTAAGCCATACAAGCATATAATAAAACAAGAACGCAATTATCGCAATTTCAATGATATCCGTAACCGCAATCGCTTGTGGCAGATGAGCGTATGTTGTTATATCTTCCCATAGTTCTCTTAATGCACTTCCTATACCCTGCACTATCTTTCACTTCCTTATCATTAATTTAGCAATTCTTCATCAATGTCCATTTCTTCCGCAAACTTCTTCTTAGTCAAACGTTCCTTCTCTTCCGTTTTATTCTTGTGAATATGTTTGATCTGCTTATCTGAACCGGTAATTACTAGCTTCGGAACTGCTTTTACATAATAATAATACTCATCATCTTCAAACTGTAATCGTTCTGTTCGTGTATAATCTACATTAAAAAACATAAACTGCAATGCCAAGGCTATCATCGCAGACACTACTCCACCAATAACAACTCCTACAATTTTCCCTGATATTCCCAACAGCAAATATCCGGAAATAAGTCCAATCGTTTCAAATAAAATACCTGAAATCCATGCAATAGTCCATGCATTATCAATATCCAATCTGCGAATAATATATACCACGATAGTCGCAATCGCAAAAATAGCAATTACCATAAACATCTCTTTATTCATCAGCAACTGGTTCAACGCAATTGTAATTCTAGACGTGCCACTGGTCGTTGCATCCGACGTGCTACTTAACATCGTTTCATTTTCATGGACACCCTTTAAGAAGAAATAAATAACAGAACTACATACTACCGAAATCGCAGAATACATTTCTCCCAACAGACCTGAACCAATCGGCACCACATACGGAATCCCTAATTTAAAGCATACTGGCATCAGCACTGCATTATATCCATACCTTGGAGAAAATCTAAAATATATCAAATATATAAGCACAAAAACCAATGCTCCAACAACAAACACCTCTAACGACAATGCATATAAATTCAAAAGGATCACAAACGCCGCCAAGGCTATCATCGCATTCACCGGAAGTACTGAACATACCGCAGCCAGAATGAGCGCTACTGGAGTCGTACTTACCATTTTCATATATCCAATATTCGCATTAATGAGTAAAAAGGCTATCAACGCCAATAAAAACCGTAACAATGGTGTAATATATGTTTCGTATTTCCCATAAATTCGAACTAACTTTTCTTTCATCTCCAATAATGCTACCATAAAATCACCTGTCCCTGTTTATTCCCACTCCTTCTGTGTCGGAGTTTTCAATTTATCTTCTCTCTCGTAAATATCACTGATTTCTTTTAAATTCTTATAATACTTCTTTACTAATTTACGCCTGCGTGTATAGCGAAACTGATAAACCACATACGTCGCACTCAAATAAAATATCATGAAAATTCCATAGCAAATCGCTATTCTCTTAAGCAGTTCAAAAAAATATGTTCCATTCAGCATACTCATCAATTGCGCCGTATCGTATAACCCCCACATTACACACAGCACACCGAATGCTATCGTTCCCGTCACAAAACTCACCAACAGCTGCATTGCTATATAATCTGTTCTTGCATATTGAATCATCGGCTTGCAAGCTTTACCATCGTTTTTATCAAACATGGCCATCTTCACCATTGGTCTCAAACGTTCTTCATGTATCATATATCCCGCCCCTTTTATCAATAATCATTTTCCTTTTAGGCATAATTATACATTCTCATTAAACATTATAGCATAACAGCCTAGATTTTCAAATTAATTTTCCATTAATATCATCTCATAAAAACAGCCGCTACTATGAATTCTCCAAAGACACTCACAGCAACGGCTATACTTTTCATTTTCTATGACAGGAATCTCATTTTATTTCCCGCTTTATCAATTTTTTTCTCAACAACTGTACCTTTTGACCGACCCATTACACCATCAAATTCATTCACCATCTTATTCTTACACTGCTCACAAAATCTGCCGCTACGAATTGGTGTACCACATTTTTCACATGTAATACCATCCGCTGTAGCCTCTGATAATACTAGTCTATCTTCTCGAATCCATTGCTTAATCTGCTTTGGCGATACTCCGGTGTTTTCCGACACTTGCGCAATCGATGCCCCTTTATTATTATAAATATATTCCTTTACTTCCTGAAATTTATTCTCTAACTCTTCTTTACAAACTGGGCAAAGCACCGCTCCCCCGATGTATTGAAACAAACGATTACATCCTTTACAATTTCTTACGTCCATTCTATGCCCTCCTGATTAATATCCATCTCCAATGCAAATATTTAGCACATATATCTCTGTCACGCCAACCTTTTGTAAATTTTCGGCAATTGCATCTACAGTTGTCCCGGTTGTATAAATATCATCAACTAGTAATATTTTCCTATATTTTACTATATTTCTATCAACTTGGAAAGCATTTTTTAAATTATCTTTTCGTTCGCGATCATTTAGTGATTTTTGCGGTGCCGTATTCCTCACGCGTCGTATCAACCTTTTTTCTACTGGAATCCCCATTTCCCGGCTCAATGCCTGCGCAAATATCTCCGCCTGATTATAGCCACGTTGTCGTTTTTTATCCAAAAACATCGGTACCGGAACAATTACCTCTATCCCTTTTCGTTTTATCCATATTCCATACTCACATACCGCAACTTCTGCATAATAATCAGCATATTCTCTTTTATTTGAATATTTAAAGCGATACATCGATAACTTCATTTCTTTTCGGTAAGAAAAAACCGCCTTTCCCTGCAAAAAATAGTGTTTTTTCCTGCTGCAGTCTCCACAATATTCTTGTCGCTCATTCTCTAATTGCTTTCCACATTTCTTACAGACAGGTTCCTTTATATACGGAATCTTTTTTTCACACGCTGGGCATATCTTATAACCATATGCAATTGTTTCGTCACATATTGGACAATGGCGTGGAAAAAAGATACTATACAGTACCTCTTTCCATTCCTTTAATATTTTCTTTTGCTTTTTTCCTTGCTTCATGGCTTCCTTTCTAAAATCTTTCCCCGAAGTCCATTCCACAATCCTCTTTATATTCCTTCCTCTTTCAATCGATTACACAGTCCGCTGTAACGTTTCTGTTGTGAGGTATTGCCCACCATCTCATAAAAAGTACTATCATTCCCAACCAATGTAACACACTTTCTAGCTCTCGTTACTGCTGTATAAAGTAGGTTCCGATTCATCAGCATAGATGGGCCACTCAGTAATGGAATCACCACTGCCGGATACTCACTTCCCTGCGATTTATGAATCGTAATCGCATATGCTAATTCCAGCTCATCCAACAGTTTAAAAGAATACTCTACCATTCGTCCTTCATCAAATTCTACCGTCATAGTCTCCGCAAATTCATTAATCTCACGAATAATTCCAGTATCACCATTAAAAATCCCCATTCCTTTATCAATGCAAAGGCCAAAACGACTTCTCACTTCCCATTCCAGCTGATAGTTATTCTTGGTCTGCATAACCTTATCACCTTCTCGAAAAAGGATATCTCCATGCTCTTTTTCCCTTTTCCCCGCTTCCGGTGGATTTAAGTATCTCTGCAATATACCATTCAAGCGCTCTACTCCCAATAACCCTTTACGCATCGGTGTCAGCACCTGAATATCATATTCTGACGCGTCTACAAATTTAGGCAATTTCTGCTTTATCAGCTGCAATGTAACATTAATAATCGTATCCGCATCATATCGTTTCAAGAAGAAAAAGTCCATGCTTTTATTATCCAAAACCACTTCTTCACCAGCATTGATTTTATGCGCATTTACAATAATATCACTTGTAGATGCCTGTCTAAAAATTTTTGTCAATTTCACTACATTACACATTTCAGACTCAATAATATCTTTCAGTACACATCCTGGTCCAACACTCGGAAGCTGGTTTACATCTCCCACTAAAATCAATCTAGTTCCTGCCGGTATCGCCTTCAACAGAGAATGCATCAACGAAATATCAACCATTGACATTTCATCTACAATAATGACATCTGTTTCCAACGGATTCATCTCGTTTCGCTCGAAACCTGCATTTCCTTCCATACCACCATTCAATTCCAGCATACGATGTATCGTTCTCGCCTCATAACCAGTAGCTTCGCTCATTCTCTTTGCAGCACGTCCGGTCGGTGCCGCCAGAAAAATATCCATGCCTTCCATCTCAAAATAATGAATAATAGTATTAATGGTAGTCGTTTTACCTGTTCCAGGTCCACCTGTAATAATGAGCAAACCATTCTTAACAGCTTCTTTCACGGCCTCCAACTGGTAGATATCTAATTCCATCCCTGTCTGTTTTTGAATCTTGTGCACTCTGTGCTCAATTTCTACATCTGACACATCATAACTAATATCTAGCTGGCGCAACATTGTAGCAACATTAGCTTCCATATAGTAAAAAGCAGCTGCGTATATCTGAGTCTGCTCTCCCTGTTGCTTTAACATAATACGACGCTCAATTGCCAAATCCATATAATGTTTTTCTATAAATTCAACCGGCACTTCCAACAATTCACTTGTTCTTCTCGTTAATTCTTCCTGTGGAAGATACGTATGCCCTTCATTTGCCGCACCTTGTAAAGCATACAAAATGCCACTTCTTATTCGAAAATCCGAATCTGAACGAATCCCAATTCGAACCGCAATTTCATCAGCCGTGCGAAACCCTACTCCTTCAATATCATCTGCTAATCGGTATGGGTTCTCTTTTAAAATTCCATATACTTCCTGCCCGTACTTGTTGTATATTTTCACAGCCAGATTCATGGTAATACCATACTGTTGCAAAAAAATCATTGCCTGACGTAAATCACGTTTTTCATTTACCTGTGATGCAATCTCCATAGCCTTTCGTTCACTGATGCCTTTTATCTCAGCCAAACGTTCCGGCTCCTCTTCTATAATGCGAAAGGTATCATCTTTAAATCTTCGCACAATTCTAGCAGCCAATGCAAGTCCAATCCCTTTAATTGCTCCAGAACCAAGATATCGTTCAATAGCTTCCTCATCTTCCGGTGCACGCTCTTCAAAACTCTCCACCTTAAGCTGCCTGCCATAAGTAGCATGCTCCATATATTCTCCTGTAACTTCAATATTTTCTCCC
>JAFYQA010000010.1 GCA_017547315.1 Roseburia sp.
AGAAAACGGAGAAATGGTAGCTACTAAAGTAGTTACTCCTGGTGTATCAGAGCTCGGATATATTGTCCGTACTCCTGATTGGACCAAAGATATCGATAAAGACCAGTTTATCAATGTTGCAGAATGTATTTCCGGAACGGTTCACATGTATGTTGAATCTGGTGTAGAAGGCTGCACAAAGGTATATGGCGATGACGTTGTTATCGGAACAAAGCTTACTGCTGCATCTTATTTAGATGGAAAAGTTAATGTTACTATGACAAAAGCATTAGAAGACACTACAAATGCTTTTACTGTAAGTGGCAAAGAAGGTGAAGTTGCCATCGCAGCTATCACAGGCGAAGGACCTGAATATGTCCTCGAAATGGCCGTTCCATTCGATTTATCTCAGAAGTACAACATTACTTTTGATGGTAATTCTTATGCGATTACTATGCCTGACTACTATTCTACAGAAGAATTTGAAGCTGCATACACTTATACAGGTAATGACCTTGGTGCTACCTGGACAAAAGATGCTACTACCTTCCGTGTATGGGCTCCTACTGCTGAAGCCGTCAGCGTAAAACTCTACGAAACAGGTGCAAGCTCTGTTCACAGCTTAATCGAAGAACTTCCTATGACAGCTGATGTAAACGGCACATGGGTACTTACAAAAGATGGCGACTTAAATGGTACTTACTATACTTATAATGTAACAATCGATGGTGTTGCCAGAGAAGCCTGCGACCCATACGCTCGTACTACTGGTGTAAATGGTGACCGTGCTATGGTTATTGATTTAGATTCTACAGACCCGGAAGGCTGGGCAAATGATAAGAATCCAAATGCCAACCTTGCTTTTAACGATGCCATTATCTACGAGCTTCATGTTCGTGACTTAGGCACTGACAGCAGTTCTGGTATCAAACGTCCTGGTAAGTTTTTAAGTTTAACAGAACATGGAACTACTACAGAAAACGGCGTTCCAACAGGTATCGACCACATCAAATCGCTTGGTATTACACATTTACATATTTTACCAATGTATGACTATTCCTCAGTTGTAGAAGGTGCCCCTTCCGGTCAGTTTAACTGGGGTTACGATCCAAAGAACTACAATGTTCCAGAAGGTTCTTACTCTACAGACCCATTCAACGGTACAGTTCGTGTAAAAGAAGCCAAAGAAATGGTACAGTCCCTTCATAACGATGGCATTAGTGTTGTTATGGACGTAGTTTACAATCACGTAGCAAGTGCCGGTGAGTTCTGTTTCAACCAGATTGTTCCACAGTACTTCTCACGTGTCGATGCAACTGGAAAATATTCAAACGGCTCCGGTTGCGGTAACGATACTGCTTCTGAACGTGCAATGGTAAAAAAATATATCGTTGATTCTGTTTTATACTGGACAGAGGAATACCACATCGATGGTTTCCGTTTTGACTTAGTAGGACTTATTGATACTGAAACCATCAACGAAATCATGGAAACAGTTCATGCGGTACGTCCTGACGTTGTATTCTACGGCGAAGGATGGACTTTAGGTACAACCATGACAAAAGAAGGTTATACTTTAACTACTCAGCCAAACTCTTTAGAAGTTCCTGGATTTGCATTCTTTAATGATAACATCCGCGACGGTTTAAGAGGTAATGTATTCAATAACGAAGAAACTGGTTATGTTTCTGGTACAAACGATTTAGAACTTACGATTGAAGATGCTTTCCTCGGCGCTTCTGGCACATGGTGCCATACACCTACACAAACTGTTAACTATGCATCCTGCCACGATAACATGACTTTATTTGACAGACTGCAGAACTCAAGACCTGATGCTTCGCAGGAAGATTTGATTAAAATGAATAACCTCGCTGCTACTATCTACATGACAGCACAGGGTATTCCATTTATCCATGCAGGTGAAGACATGCTCCGTACCAAAGTAAAAGAAGACGGAACATTCGATCACAACAGCTACTCTTCCGGTGATGCAATTAACAGTTTAAAATGGTCTACATTAGAAGATAAAACTTATGCTGACGTAGTAGAATACTACCGTGGATTGATTGCATTTAGAAAAGCACATCCGGTACTTCGTCTCACTACTCCTGAAGCAGTAAGTGAACATGTAAGCGTTGTTGATATCGCAGAAAAAAATGTTACAGCATTCAGTCTGACTGGCGGTATTGCTGGTGAATCTGCAGATGCTATGTACATCATCTTTAATCCAAATCCAGAAAGCACTGACATTGCTCTTCCGGAAGGTAACTGGGATGTATATATCAACGCAGAATCTGCTGGTACAAACGTTTTAGAAACAGTAAGCGGTACTGTTACTGTTGATGCTATTTCTGCAATGGTATTAGTACAGGGCAATGCTGCTCCTGCTACAGCTTCTGGAATTACTGGTTCCGCTACAGCGTTACTTGCACTTGTAGCAATGGCTGCACTCCTTGTAGGAGCATACGTTATCGCACATAAAAAACATTAATTACTACCCTTTGCCACCCAATTACATCCAAAAATTGGGTGGCATTTTCTTTCCCAGATATATATTTTTGTTATAAATACTATATCTATTTACAATATGTAAAATCCCCATTTTCATTTGACTTTACCTTGTTAAATTGTTATAATAATTACAATTTTTAGAGAAACAATGACTATGAAGGAATTATGCTTCTTCTCTGAGGGTTTCAGAGAGCCGGTGGTTGGTGTGAACCGGTACGGATGGAAGGTAGCAATCTCACTCCTGAGTCGACTCTGCAAAGAATACACTATCCTTGAGCGCAGTTCGAAAGCATTTACTGCTGAGAATAAGAGAATGTGACTCAGGCATGCAAACTCCTCATTGCGAAGCAATTTAAAATGGAGTTTGCAATACGAAGTATTTGCGTAGTGGAGTACGGTTGCCCCGTTATCGGCTTTGGACTTATTTATGAGTCCGAGAGAGATAGTCTACTGTGAGGTGGCTATAAGCAAGGTGGTACCGCGAATCGTTTATTCGTCCTTGAAGTTTTTAACTTCAAGGTTTTTTTTTGTTAAGGAGGATTATATGTGTAAGATTAGAATCAGTGACGTTACAATGAAACAAACAGGAAAAGAGTTTTCTCTATCCTTCAAAGAAAAATTAGAAATTCCAAAATTATTAGACCGTTTAAATGTAGACGTAATTGAATTAGAAGGCATCACACAGCCTAAGATTGATGCACTCCGCATCAAATCTGTAGCCTCTACTGTAAAAAACAGCATTGTTGCCGTACCGGTTGCCCTTTGTCCAGAAAGTGTTGATGCGACTTGGAACGCTTTAAAGGAAGCAAAACACCCTCGTTTGCAGGTATTCGCTTCCGTAAGCCCTGTGCAGATGGAATATCTTTTCCATAAAAAACCAGATGCAATGTTAAAAGCAATCGAAGAAACCATTACTGCATGTAATGCTAAAACTTCTGATGTAGAATTTATCGCAGATGACGCTACCAGAAGTGATGCGGCTTTCTTATATCAGGCTGTTAAAACTGCTATTGCAGCTGGCGCTAAAACAATTACTGTTTGCGATGCTACCGGAGCAATCCTTCCAGATGAATTAGGTAGCTTTTTAGATAATCTTTACGAAAACGTAGCAGAGTTAAAAGATGTCGTACTTGGTATCTCCTGCTCGAACGAATTAGCTATGGCAGATGCTTGTGCAATCGCTTCTATCAAACACGGTGTGCAAGAAATCAAAGCCGCTGCTTACCCAATTAATCAGATTTCATTACCACATGTATCCAGACTTCTTGCTACAAAAGGTGATGCATTCGGTGTTACATGCAATGTTCGCACTGTAGAAATGAAACGTATCATCAAACAGATCGACTGGATGTGTCAGACTAGCCGCAGCAAAAACTCTCCATTTGATAATGGCGTACAGGATGAAGTTGAAGAAATGACACTTACCAATCATGATAATATGTCAACTGTTATCAAAGCTGTTGAAAAATTAGGCTACGATTTAAGTGAAGAAGACAGTGCTCAGGTTTGGGAAGCGTTCCAGAAAATCGCAGAACGTAAAGATGTGATTTCCTTAAAAGAATTAGACACAATCGTTGCTTCTTCTGCAATGCAGGTTCCAGCAACTTATGTATTAAATACATACAACATTACCGCAAGCAACACCTCTTCTTCTATGGCTTATATGAAGTTAGAAAAAGAAGGACAGATGTTAGAAGGCATCGCTCTTGGCGACGGTCCAGTAGATGCTGCCTTCCTTGCTCTTGAAAATATTTTAGGATGTCACTATGAATTAGATGATTTCCAGATTCGCTCCGTAACAGAAGGTCGTGAAGCTATGGGCGAAGCAGTTGTAAAATTACGTTCCAACGGAAAACTCTATTCCGGTCGCGGAACATCTACTGACATTGTAGGTTCTAGTATTCAGGCCTACATCAGCGCAGTAAACAAAATCGTTTATGAGGAGGCTTGTGTATAATGAAACTTTCATTTTCTACCAGAGGCTGGGCACATTTAAGTTGGGAAGAATGGCTTGATGCCGGAGTAAACATGCGCTTTGAAGGTGTGGAAGTTTACAATTTACCAAAGTTCCCAGAATTAATGGAACGCAGCGGCCCATTTCACAAATATAATATCGCAGCAACAGTTCGTCAGTTAAGAGAGAAAAATCTCTCTATTCCATGTTTTGACACCTCTTGTGATTTGTCTTCTGATGAAGAGAACGCAGTTCCTTCTATGAAAGAATTAATCCAGATTGCCAAACAGATGCAGGTACCTTATGTAACAGTTGTAGCATTACACGATAATGAAGAATTAATACGCACCCGTTTAAACGAATTAATAAAAGATGCTGAAAAATCAGATATTACAATTTTGATTAAAACAAGTGGTATTTTTGCAGATACTGCCCGTCTCCGCGCTTTAATGGATGACTTTGCATGTGACCAGCTTGCAGCTTTATGGGATATGCACCATCCATACCGCGATTTTGACGAAAGCGCTGATACCACAATAAAAAACTTAGGTGCTTATGTAAAACACGTACACTTACGTGACTCAGACGATAAAGATACCTATAATTTAATCGGCGAAGGCACACTTCCAGTTGCCGATATGGTAAGAGCCCTTTCTTCTGTTGATTACGACGGTTTTGTTTCTCTTGAATGGAAAACAGACTGGATGGAAGATTTACCGGAATATGACGTTATCTTCCCTCATTTTGTAAACTATATGAGCCGTTTTGAAAAAACACGCGGTTTAAAGAAAGCGCTCTATCCAAACCACAATGGAACCGGACAGTATGTATGGAAGAAAAATGAATTGATCAACTTAACCTTCTCCCAGGTATTAGACCGTATGGTAGAAGAATTCCCAGATCAGTACGCTTTCAAATACACCACATTAGATTACGTACGTACTTATGAAGAATTCCGTGAAGATGTTGACCAGTTTGCAAAAGCATTGATTTCCATGGGTGTAAAAGCCGGTACAAAAGTTTCCATTTGGGCAACAAACGTACCAGCATGGTTTATCACCTTCTGGGCAGCTACCAAAATCGGTGCTGTATTAGTTACTGTCAATACCGCTTACAAACGACACGAAGCAGACTACCTTTTTAGACAGTCTGATACTCATACATTAGTTATGGTAGAGTCTTGCCTCGACTCTAATTACAGAGAAATTATCAATGAAATTTGTCCTGAAATCGCTACAAATAAGCCAGGCGAACCGCTTCATTGTAAACGTCTCCCATTCCTCCGTAACGTTATTACGGTCGGATTTAAACAGCCGGGATGTCTTACTTTTGATGAAGCAATGGAACGCGGCGATTTAGTACCACAGGAAGAATTAAACCGCATGGCATCCCGTGTAAGACCAGACGATGTATGTAATATGCAGTACACCTCAGGAACTACTGGTTTCCCTAAGGGTGTAATGCTTACTCATTACAACGTAGTAAACAATGGTAAATGTATCGGTGACCGCATGGGTCTTTCCACTGCAGACCGTATGATGATTCAGGTACCAATGTTCCACTGTTTCGGTATGGTACTTTCCATGACAGCATCTTTAACTCACGGTGCAACTGTTTGTCCAATGCCATATTTCTCAGCGAAATCTTCCTTGGCTTGTATCAATCAGGAACGCATCACCTGTTTTAACGGTGTACCAACCATGTTTATTGCAATGTTTAATCATGAAGATTACAGAAAAACTGATTTTTCTCATATGAGAACCGGCATCATGGCTGGTGCCGGATGTCCTCCAGAATTAATGCGTCGTGCCGCACAACCGGATGAAATGAACATGACAGGTATTGTCAGCGTATACGGCCAGACAGAGTCTTCTCCGGGAAGCACCATGTCAGCATGGACTGACCCATTGGATGTGCGTACTGACACCGTAGGATATAATTTCCCTTATATCGAATGTAAGATTATCAATCCTGAAACCGGTGAAGAAGTTGAACCTGGTGAAAATGGTGAGTTCTGCTCCCGCGGTTATAACACTATGAAAGGCTACTACAAGATGCCGGAAGCAACTCGTGATACCGTAGATGCAGAAGGATGGCTCCACTCAGGTGACTTAGCTTGCAAGGATGAAAACGGTAACTACCGCATTACAGGACGTTTAAAAGACATGATTATCCGTGGTGGTGAAAATATTTATCCAAAAGAAATCGAGGAATTTATTTATACCCATCCTTTCGTACAAGACGTACAGGTTATCGGTGTTCCAGATAAAAAATACGGCGAAGAAGCAATGGCTTGCATCATTTTAAAAGAAGGCAAGACCATGACGGAACCAGAAATGCGTGAATACATTATGGCAAGCATGGCGAGACATAAAGTTCCAAAATACATTGAATTTGTAGCAAGCTTCCCAATGAACGCAGCAGGAAAAGTATTAAAATACAAGATGCGTGAAGAAGCCTCAAAACGCCTTGGCTTAGAAAACGCCGCAGGTATTGACACCGGTAAAGGTACTGACTAAAATAGAACTATTATACTCTTCACTCACATTTCCCTTTAAAGCAAATCTGTTGCTTGGATTTGTGAGTGAATGATAAAAACAGATAAGGTAAGAGGTGACAGTTATGTCAAAAAATTATGTAACTATGGATGGTAATGAAGCCGCTGCACATATGGCCTATCCCTTTACAGAGATAGCAGCAATTTATCCAATTACACCATCCTCTCCTATGGCAGGCCTGACAGACGCCTGGTCCGCTAAGGGACGTAAAAATATATTCGGCCAAACCGTAACATTAACAGAAATGCAGTCTGAAGCAGGTGCTATCACAGCCGTGCATGGTGCGCTTCAGACCGGTTCATTAGCAACTACATACACCTCCTCACAGGGACTTATGCTCATGGTTCCGGTACTTTACCGTATCGCCGGCGAAAAACTTCCGGCCGTACTCCATGTAGCATCTCGTACCGTAGGTACACATGGTATGAGTATCTTTGGTGACCATTCCGACGTTATGGCATGCCGCCAGACTGGTTTTGCTATGCTCTCTTCTGGAAGTGTACAGGAAGTGGCGGATTTAGCTCCAGTTGCTCATTTAGCAGCCATTGAAGGACGTATTCCATTCATGCACTTTTTTGATGGTTTCCGTACTTCTCACGAGATTAATAAAATTGAATTACCAGATCAGGATGCTATTGCTGCATTATTAAACGAGGATGCCCTAAAAGCGTTCCGCGATGGTGCCTTAAATCCAGAACATCCAACACTCCGTAACACCGTACAAAATGGTGACGTTTACTTCCAGCTTCGCGAAGCAAACAACGGTTTTTATGATGTACTTCCTGATATTGTTGAAAATTACTTAGGAGAAATCTCTAAGATTACTGGACGTGAATATCACGTATTTAACTACTATGGTGATCCAGATGCAACAGATGTTATCATCGCTATGGGTTCTGCCAGCGGTGTTATTCGTGATGCCGTAGATGCTCTTCGCAAAGAAGGCAAAAAAGTTGGTTACTTGCAGGTACACTTATACCGCCCATTCTCTGCAAAATACTTCTTACAGTTCCTTCCTAAGACAGTAGAACGTATCGCTGTTTTAGACCGCTGTAAAGCAATGGGTAGTGCCGGAGAACCATTATTCGAAGACGTATGTAGTGTACTTATGAACACAGACCGCCAGATTAAAGTCATCGGCGGACGTTACGGTTTAAGTTCCAAAGACACAGATCCAGCTCAGATGATTGCTGTATTTGAAAACCTTGCTTCTGCTACTCCAGTACGTAGCTTTACTATTGGTATCAATGATGATGTAACACATCTTTCTTTACCGGTAAAACCATTTAATGCAGCAAAAGAAGGCATGATTCGTTGTAAATTCTGGGGATTAGGTGGTGACGGAACTGTTGGTGCCAACCACAATACTGTTCGAATTATTAATGACAATACTGATAAATTTGCACAGGCTTATTTTGAATACGACGCAAAGAAATCTTTCGGTGTAACCAAATCACATTTACGTTTCAGTGACGAGCCAATTACAAGTTCTTACTATGTAAAACAAGCTGATTTTGTAGCCTGCCATAACCAGAGTTATATCAGTCAGTATGACATCGTAGATGAAATCGTAGATGGCGGTACTTTCCTTTTGAACTGCAGCTGGGACGCAAATGAACTAGATGCACATATTCCAGCGTCTGTACGCCGTAAAATTGCAGAGAAAAATATTCAGTTCTACATCATCGACGCAAATAAAATTGCTCAGGATTTAGGACTTGGCAGCCATACCAATACCGTATTACAGGCTTCTTTCTTTGCATTAATGCAGGTAATTCCTACCGAAGATGCCTTAGGTATGATTAAAGAAGCGACACGCAAGTCTTATTTTACAAAAGGTGATGAAGTTGTCGCTCGCAACATCGCTGCTATCGACGCAGGTGCTACAGGAATCGTAAAAGTGGATGTTCCTGCTACTTGGGCAAATGTTGCATTAGAAACAGTTGCTATTGATGCAAATGTACCAGAAGTTGTAAATAGATTATTAAATCCAATTAACAAACAAAAAGGTGATGATTTACCAGTCAGTGCCTTTAAAGATTATGAAGATGGACACATTGATATGGGTCTTACTGCTTTTGAAAAACGTGGTATCGCCTTGAAAGTTCCTGTATGGGATGCTTCAAAATGTATCCAGTGTAACCAGTGTGCATTAGTATGTCCACATGCAGTTATCCGCCCATATTTATTAAATGACGAAGAAAAAGCTAACGCTCCAGCTGGTTTTGAAACCATCCCTGCAAACGGCACTGCTGCAAAAGGACTTCACTTTAGCATGCAGATTTCAACTTATGACTGTACCGGATGTGGAAGCTGCGTAAGCTGCTGTCCTGCCAAAGAGAAAGCTATCTCTATGGAACCAGTCACATTAGATGAAAGTCAGAAAGTACTGTGGAATTATGGTCTTTCTATTTCCGATAAGGGTGATTTATTCGCTCCATACAGTGTAAAAGGAAGCCAGTTCCGTCAGCCGCTATTAGAGTTCTCTGCTGCCTGCGCAGGCTGTGGTGAAACTCCTTATGCGAAATTATTAACACAGTTGTTCGGTGACCGTGTATACTGGGCAAATGCTACCGGTTGTTCCCAGGCTTGGGGTGGACCAATGCCAGGTATTCCATACACCACTAACAAGCGTGGTTTCGGACCTGCATGGACCAACAGTTTATTTGAAAATAACGCAGAACTTTCTCTCGGAATGTTCTTATCCGTAAAACAGCAGAGACTTTCTCAGAAAACTCTCGTAGAAACTTATGCTGCTGAAACAGACAGTGCTATTGCAAAAGAATGGCTTGCAAACTATGATAACTTTGATATGTCCCGTAAATATACGGATGACTTAATCGCTGAATTAGAAGCTAATGGCTCTGATGTTGCTAAGAAAATCTTAGAACGTAAAGACCAGTTAGCTAAGAAATGCTTCTGGATGTTCGGTGGTGACGGTTGGGCTTACGATATCGGTTTTGGTGGTCTTGATCATGTTGTTGCCAGCGGAGAAGATATCAATGTATTTGTTGTTGATACAGAAGTTTATTCTAACACAGGTGGACAGAGTTCTAAAGCTACTCCACTTGGTGCTGTTGCACAGTTTGCTTCTTCTGGTAAACGCAGCCGCAAGAAAGACTTAGGTGCGATTTTCCAAACTTATGGCAACGTATATGTAGCTCAGGTTGCTATGGGTGCTGATCCAAATCAGTTAATCAAAGCACTCCGTGAAGCCGAAGAACACAAAGGACCTTCTGTTATCGTAGCGTATACACCTTGTGTAGCCCACGGCATCAAAGCTGGTATGGCAAATGTTCAGCAGGAAATGAAACGTGCCGTAGAGGCAGGTTACTGGACTTTATACCGTTACAATCCAAATAATGAGAATCCGATGAAAGTAGATTCCAAGGCTCCTACCATGGACTACGAAGAATTCTTAGATGGTGAGACTAGATACGCTTCCTTGAAACGTACCTTCCCAGAAAACGCAGAAACACTCTTTAAAGCTGCCAAAGAAGATGCAGAAGTAAAATACCAGAAATATAAATCATTAGAGAATTTATAAAAATATTTCCGGACTTAAAGCATACATAGATTAAATCAAAACAGGACGTTAATAAAATAAACTTTCATTTGTCGTAATAGATAGAGAACGCACCGACCGCGGGATTATCTCGTATGGGAAACTATAGAAAGTGCAAATATTTTAAAACAGTAAATTTAGTTGTGTTAGAGAAAAGTTTAGAAATTCTTTTCGCAGAATGCCGGAATAACGTTTTGTGTCCACCAACGCGTTGAACAATTTGGGAGAACTATCTGCATAGCACGAACAGGTGCCTGTTGCAGCTTCCTAAGAATCGCTAATAGGGGGCTTTGACAAATTCGATATTAAATCCGCACGTCAAAAACTCAAAGGGGCTTGATTTATAGCTATTGGAAAAATCCAATGTCTAC
>JAFYQA010000167.1 GCA_017547315.1 Roseburia sp.
ACTGATTATTATATGCCAACAAACATACGTTAAAACTCAACGGATAGCCAAATATCTTATCATGACATTTCGATGCTATCACCGCATTCTCTGCTATGTTTCCAGCAAACGCATCTACATTGCGATTCTCTCCTGCCACGCCATAAAGATGTGCTTTCTCTAACTCCTCACCAGAGAGTAAATAAGCATCTGGAAAAACACCTTCTTCCATAGTAGCTTTATAAATCTCTCCTACATAATCCATCGCATCTACATAATTAAGCTGTACTAACACACCTGTTTTCGCATAATAATTCACTGCCATCTCATTGAAATAAGTATCATAACTGGCATCATCGTACCAAAACTGTAAATCTGCTCCCCCAGATAGAGCTTCTTCGTATTTTTCCTGAGGCGTAACTATCGTATTCTCAGTCTGCATCTCTTCCTGCACCGGCTGATAAACCTCTGTCTTAGACACCACTGCTGCCATGCCAATCAATAATGCACTTACTGCAGCAACAGAAAGGTATTTTTTTATCATAAAACGTACCTCTTTTCTCTTTCATCTATATAACTGTACATACAATTACCTAAATTAACGTAACATAATCTACCCCTACTAGAAAAATATAAGGGTATGCAAACTGCACACCCTTAATTATATCACACGCTATATACTTTGGTAAAGTAGAACCCCTCCTAAATCTCAGAGAGAACTTCGTCCAATTTTGCAATCATCTCATCCACATGCTTTTCTTCTACTACAAGTGGTGGAACCATACGAATTACGTTGGAACCTGCTGAAATCACAATCAGTCCTTTTTCCAATGCAGCTTTCGCTACTGCACCTACTGGCTTTTCACATACTAAGCCCTGCATCAGACCTGCACCACGTCTTGCCGTCAAAAACTCATACTTTTCTACAAGCTTATCTAATTGCTGCTCGAAATATGCCGCAACTTCTTTCACATGAACTGTAATCTGCTCACGTTCCATCATTTCTAACACTTTATCTACTGCAGCACATACAAACGGATTACCGCCATAAGTCGTACCATGGTCACCAGGCGCTAATGATTTTTCGGCCACCTTTTCTGTCATCAAAAACGCACCTACTGGAACACCACATCCTAACGCTTTGGCACTCGTCATGATATCCGGTTTTACATCATAACCCTGCCATGCAAACATCTCACCAGTTCTGCCCATTCCACATTGAATCTCATCTAAAATCAAAAGAATATCATGCTCATCACAGAGGGCACGAACTCCTTCTATGAACTCTTTTGTAGCAGGATAAATGCCGCCTTCGCCCTGAATTGTCTCAAATAAAATCGCACAGGTCTTGTCTGTAATCTGAGCCTTTACACTCTCTAAATCGTTAAATGTAGCAAACTTTACACCCGGCATCATTGGACCAAAAGGTTCTCTATAATGTTCATTTCCTGTTACCGCCAAAGCTCCAAGACTTCTGCCATGGAACGAGTGCTCCATCGCAATAATTTCATGTCCTGCTTCTCCATCTCTGGTATAGGCATATTTTTTCGCAGCCTTAATCGCACCTTCAATCGCTTCTGTACCACTATTAGTAAAGAAAACTCTATCCATTCCGCTAGCCTTCAAAAGACGTTCTGCTGCATGGATTGCTGGCACATTATAATACAAATTCGAAGTATGTAATAACTTATCAATTTGAGTTTTTAAAGCATCATTATATTCTTTATTATTATATCCGAATGCAGAAACTGCAATACCTGCTGCAAAATCGAGGTACTCTTTTCCATCTGTATCATACAAATACATACCGTCACCATGATCAAATACTACCTGAAAACGATTATAAGTATGAAGCAGTTCTTTTTCTGCATTTTCTATATATGTCATCTTATTCATTACAGAATCTATTCTCCTTATCGCCGATGATTGCTGTACCAATACCTTTATTTGTAAAGATTTCAAGCAACAGACAGTGTGCAATTCTTCCGTCCAAAATATGTACTCTTGATACACCATTTTCGATCGCATCAATACAGTTATTCAATTTCGGAAGCATACCACCACCAATATAGCCATCTCCAATTAATGCTTTCGCCTCTGTTACAGATAATTCAGAAATCAATGTTGACTTATCAGCCGGATCTTTATAAACACCTTCAATATCTGTTAAGAATGCTAATTTTTCTGCATTGATAGCTCTCGCAATCGCACATGCCGCATCATCTGCATTAATATTATAACTGTTGAATTCGTCGTCCATGCCCACCGGACAGATAATTGGAAGAAAATCTTTCTCTAATAAATCATAGATAATCTTTGGATTCACTTCTGTGATTTCTCCAACAAAACCGATATCTTCACCATTTGAATATTTCTTCTCTACTTTCAAAAGTCCACCATCTTTACCGCTGATACCGATGGCATTCACACCGAGTTCCTGTACCAGTTTTACCAAAGACTTATTCACTTTGTTCAGTACCATTTCTACGATTTCCATGGTAGCTTCATCTGTTTTACGAAGTCCATTGATAAAAACAGGCTCCATGCCGGATTTTTCTACCCAACGGCTGATTTCTTTACCGCCACCGTGTACAATAACCGGTTTAAAACCAACCAGTTTCAATAAGGTCACGTCCTGAATCACGTGTTTTTTCAATTCTTCATCTACCATGGCACTTCCACCGTATTTTACTACGATAATTTTACGGTTAAAATGCTGAATGTATGGCAATGCTTCGATTAAGACTTCTGCTTTCTGAAGCACTTCCTGCATGTTCTTTTCTTCCATAATTGTGTCCTCTTACTTTCCCCTAATTATCCTCTAATTTTGATGATGAATCTTTTCTTAATGATATATATCCCTTATGAGCGGTAATCTGCGTTGATTTTTACATAATCATAAGTCAAATCACAGCCCCATGCTGTTGCGGTTGCTTCCCCCATTTTAATATCGGCAATCGCTGTCACATAATCTTCTGACAAAATCTTTGTGGCTTCTTCTTCGCTGTAATCAACCGCCACACCATTTTCAATAATCTGAAGTCTTCCTGCTGCACTTTCAAAAAACAGATCTACTTTTTCCGGGTCAAAATTGGCACCGGAGTAACCCATTGCACAAAGGATACGTCCCCAGTTTGCATCATGTCCATAAATAGCCGCTTTTGTAAGGCTGGATGTGATAACAGACTTACTTAATACTTTTGCCTGTTCCTTTGTTTCTGCTCCTACAACTTTTACTTCAAAAAGTGCTGTAGCACCTTCGCCATCTCCTGCCATCTGTTTTGCAAGATATTCATTTACGAAATTAAGTGCTTTTACGAATGCTTCATAATCTGCATTCTTCTCTGTAATCGGAGTATTTCCTGCCAAACCATTTGCTAATAATAAACAAGTATCATTTGTGGAAGTATCTCCATCAACAGAAATCATATTATAGGTATCTGCTACATCTGCGCTTAATGCATCCTGCAATAATTCTTTAGAAATCGCCACGTCTGTAGTTACAAAACTAAGCATGGTACACATATTCGGATGAATCATACCAGAACCTTTACACATACCACCGATTGTTACAATTTTGCCATCTAATTCAAATTCTACGGCGATTTCTTTTTCATGTGTATCAGTTGTCATAATCGCAAGTGCTGCATTATGACCACTTTCAATACT
>JAFYQA010000168.1 GCA_017547315.1 Roseburia sp.
GAACCATCGTATGTGCTATTGATATATTCTTTGATTGCATCAGATTTTAATACTTCTACCAATTCTTTAATCTTCTCACTAGTTTCCTTGCCTTCTTTTACAGCAATTACATTTACATACGTCTGAGCCGCTGTTGAGTCTGAAAGTTCATAAGCAATAGCATCATTTGCTACTGAATATCCAGCCTGAAGTGCATAGTTACCATTTAATACGATGTAAGCTACTTCTTCTGCTCTACGTGCAATCTGTGCTGCTTCTAATTCAAGAATTTCAACATCCACTAAATATTCTTCGATATCATTCTTGGTAGCTGTTAAACCAGCACCTTCTTTTAATGTAATAATACCATTATCCTGTAATAATAAAAGGGCACGAGCTTCGTTTGTAGTATCGTTTGGAACTGCGATTACATCACCTGCTGCAATATCTGCCAAGTCATTTTTCTGTCCAGGATAGATTCCGAATGGCTCATAGTGAATGCCACCAGCGTTTACTAAATGTGTACCTTTTTCTAAATTAAAACTCTCTAAGTAAGGAATGTGCTGGAAGTAGTTTGCATCCATTTCTTCACTTTCTACTACTTCGTTTGGAATTACATAATCATCAAAAATTGTTACTTCTAATGTGTATCCTTTTTCTGCAAGGATTGGTTTTGCAGCTTCTAAGATTTCTGCATGTGGTGTAGATGATGCACCAACTGTAATTGTTTTTTCATCTGCTGCACTTGTACTTCCACCGCAGCCTGCCAATGTGCTTACAGCTAAAACTGCTGCTAAAAATGTTGTTAAAAGTTTCTTTTTCATAGTTCTTCCCTCTTTTTTCTTTTTCTCTATCACTATCAGAGCAAATGCGGTGCTCTGTACCGTACATTATTACATAACGTTTGGCTTCTATGTGCCACGCGCCATACGTACTACTTACGTCTGTCGAGACCACTTGCAATCGCCATTCCAATTGTCTGGAAAATCTGGAACAGAATAATCAAAATAACTACTGTGATGGTCATAATAACTGCATCATAACGGTGATAACCATAACGAACTGCAATATCTCCTAAACCACCTCCGCCAAGTGTTCCTGCCATAGCAGAGTATCCTAAAATCGTTCCTAATGTAATCGTTGCACCTACAATCAAAGATGTTCTGGCTTCTACCAACATTACTTTGAAAATAATATCCATATTAGATGCTCCCATAGAACGAGCCGCTTCAATAACACCTGCATCTACTTCCTTTAAAGAAGATTCAACCATTCGAGCAATATACGGTGCTGCTGCTACCACCAAAGTAATGATTGTCGCTGTGGAACCATAACTTTTACCAATCAAAAATCTGCTCAGCGGAATCAATAAAATCATCAAAATCAAAAATGGGATACTTCTTACTGTATTCGCTATAAAATCCAAAATCTTATAAATAATACTATTTGGCTTAATTCCATCTTTGTCTGTTACCGTAAGAACAATTCCCATTGGCAAACCGAATAAATAACCTAAAAATGTAGATGCCACTGTCATATAAATCGTAGCCAGTGTACCTTCTATTAACATGTTTATCGTTGTACTATTAAACATCTCCGGTCACCTCCTCAATTTCTAAGCCTTTTTCTCTCAAATAACTCTCGATATCTACCTGAAGATGTCTGTCATCCGGCAAGCCTAAAATCATTTCACCTTTTGCATAACCACCGACATTTTTCGTATTGGCTCTCAAAATATTCACTGGTGTATTGAATCGTAAAATCATATTCGCAATCACTGGTTCAAATGCTGAATTCTCAGAGAATACGATTCGAATTTTTCTATCGGACTGAATACGTTCCGGCAATTCCGCTTTCTTCACATTCTCACTCAACTCTGGTAAATCTCTCAAAATCAACTCTCTGGCTGCCTGTGACTTTGGATGGTTAAATATTTTTTCTACCAAACCGTTTTCTACTAGCACACCGCCCTCAATAATTGCAACCTTATTACAAATCTCACGAATTACCGCCATCTGATGTGTAATGATGACAATCGTAATACCAAGGTCTTTATTGATATTCTTTAATAATTCCAAAATAGAGCCCGTTGTCTGTGGATCTAATGCACTTGTCGCCTCATCGCAAAGTAAAATTCTAGGATTCGATGCTAATGCTCTCGCAATGGCTACACGCTGCTTTTGTCCACCGGATAACTGTGCCGGATAAGCTTTTTCTTTTTCCGCTAATCCAACAATCTTTAATAACTCTCTCGCTCTCTCTTTTGCCGCCTGCTTATCAACTTTCTGAATCAATAACGGAAAACAGATATTGTCTAATACACTCTTTTGCATCAACAAATTGAAATGCTGGAAAATCATTGCGATATCACTGCGCTGCTTACGCAATTCCTTTTCGCTCAATGCTCCTAAATCCTGTCCTGCTACAATAACCTGACCATCTGTTGGTTTCTCTAAATAATTCAGGCAGCGAACCAATGTACTTTTACCTGCACCGGACATACCAATGATTCCATAAATGTCACCGGCTTCAATATTTAAATTAATATCTTTTAACGCCTCAACCACAATACCTTTCTGTTCGAAGGTTTTGGTTAGATGTCTTACTTCTATCTCGCTCATAAATCCTCTCTTCCTAATGTCAACAAGACCGATTCTCACATCTTGTACATGCAAGCGATTCCATTTAAAACGCTCTTTGTTTTCGCAAGCACATGTTTCATTATATCTTCTGTTTTCTAAAAGTGTTAATATAGAAAACCTTGACCTCATTATAGGTTCTACCTATATCAAAGTCAAGGTCGTTTTCGGGTATAAACTTCTTCTTTTGCACGACTTTATACCATAAATTTTATAGCCCAAAACTACATAACATTATTCTCATACTTCTTAAGTTCCCTCACATAAGTCTCTCCGATATGACTTAATTTGGCACCTTTTCGTTTGATATAACCAATTCGCATCTTCTCTGACTCAAGCAATGGTACTGCCAGATATTCGCTACCATTTAATTCCTCACAGACAATACCGGAACACAGCGTATATGCATTCACACCCTTCATCATATTAAGCAGCGTGGCTCTATCATTCGCCTTAATCAATCGCTTATATTCGTATGTACTCTTCATCTCTTCGGCAAAATAGAATGCATTGTTTTTACCCTGGTCGAACGCCAGACATGGATAATCATCCAATTCACTCATAGATATCACATCCTTATTCGCCAGCGGATGCCCTGCCCACAGATACACATACGTATCACAGGTAAAAAGTTCTACAAACTCAATCCCATTTTCCTTGAATAATTTAGTCAACACTTTTTCGTTAAAATCATTCAAATACAGTAAACCGATTTCACTCTTGAAATTCTTTACGTTTTCGATAACCGTTGCCGTCATCGTCTCATGGATAGCAAACTCGTAACGGTCCATTCCGACCTGATTAACCATATCTACGAAAGCCTTCACCGCAAAGGTATAATGCTGTGTAGATACGTCAAACTTTTCTTTGGTTACTTTATCAATATACTTGGTCTGTAATAACCCAAACTGCTCCGTTACTTCACGGGCATAACCTAAAAATTCCTCTCCCTCCGGAGTTATAATAATTCCTCGGTTTGAACGCAGAAAAATATCAAAACCAATTTCATTTTCCAATTCCTTCATCGTCTCCGACAAACTCGGCTGTGAGATGAACAAATGCTTCGCCGCTTCGTTCATGGAGCCACAGTCTGCGATTGTAATTGCATATTTTAATTGTTGAAGTGTCATTATTCTTCCCCCTCTAAATCATACAAATCGTCAAAACTAATTTTTGTATTAACCACCTTAAGAATCCGGGCATCCGTATCAATACGCGACACCATCCCCGTCACCTTCAAATACTCATTCTCGTGAAAATAGACCACTGTAACCATATCATTCCTCTGTACCTGGCGCAAGTTCAAATCCAGCTCTGCCTTCCGTTCCTCGGAAAGTTCTATTTTCTCTACGACAATTTTCTCTCTTTCACGCAGGGCTTCCTCATACCCTTTTAATGCCGCAAAAGGCATAAACTGCTTCGCCCTGTCCTCGCGGCTCATTTTCGCTCTACTTGCCATGTCTTTCCTCGCATCTTACAATCATTACGGCACAGGCACTTACAATTCCTCACCTGCTTTATGCCCGCCAATCTGTCGGTTACGTTCCATAGTAGTCGCACCCTCCACCAAATTCATGCCTTTTAAAATCGCATTCTTACCAAACTTCTTCTTGATATCCAACATTGCCTTCTGCATCTTCCGTTCCCGTTCTAACTCCGCCGGGTCGCAGAACAAATCATACTGCTGGTATGCTTCGTCAACCACATTATTAAAAGACAGATTCGCTTTATGAATCACTACATCCCGTCTGGCAATACGCTCAAATAACTCCTCTACATACGGCAAAATCGTCTTTGCCGAACTACTCGCTGCACGCAGCGAAATACTTCCCCTGCTCGGTTCTAAATGCAGCATATTCTCGTATGCCAGATACATCGTAATAGATTCCGTCACAAGTCCCTTATCTACTAAATCCAAGCACATTAAATCTGCCATCTCTTTAACCGCCAGTTTCGTCTTCTCAAAATCATATTCGCAAGGCAATACCTGACCACTGGTAATGCAGCGCGTCTGTGGCTTATAAGACTTAATATCCGATATTAGTGTACTCTCTCGCCCCCACGCATGATCAATCAGTAATTCTGCATCAATTCCTAAAATTTTATATAATAAGTCCTCACTAGCACCTGCTACCTGTCCCATCGTATAAATTCCATGACGCTCTAATCGCTTTGCAATCCCCGGTCCCACACGCCAGAAATCAGTGAGTGGTCTGTGATTCCACAACGTCTTTCGATAACTTTCTTCGTCAAGTATACCAATATGATCCTCTGTACGCTTCGCTGTAATATCCAATGCAATTTTCGCCAGATACAAATTACTTCCAATACCACAGGACGCAGTAATCCCTGTCTCTTTTAGTACATCCTGCATAATACATATCCCCAGTTCCTTCGCCGACATCTGATACATGGATAGATAATCCGTGACATCCATGAATACCTCATCAATGGAATATACATGAATATCCTCTTTGGCAATATACTTCAGATAAACGCTATAAATATCCGCAGAAACATCTATATAGCGCTTCATGCGTGGCGGTGCCATGATATATTTCACATCCGGCGGTATCTGGAACACGCGACATCGATTCGGGATACCCAACTTTTTCATGGAAGGCGAAATCGCCAGACAAATAGTCTTCTCCGAACGCTCCGGATCTGCTACTACCAGATTCGTGGTAAGCGGATCCATCCCTCTATCCTTACATTCTACTGATGCATAAAACGATTTTAAATCTATACATAAATAAGTCCGATTTTTTACCATGCTCTTCCTTCTAACCCGATCTGCTCTAACGGTAACCAAGTCCTACCTTCTGCCTGTAAATCATAAACTTCTATCAGCATCCTAATTTCCATCTATCTATTCTAAATTATAATTTATCCGTTTTCTCTCTTTTTATCATATCGAACTCTTGTTCTTTTTTCAAGTATAAAAAAAGAAAGTACCTCCAAAGACATACCTTCTCTCTTAATCTTAGTAATCCACGCTCACCATACAAAGTCCCTGCGCCGGTGCTGTCACACCTGCTTTAGCACGTTCACATGCCGCCAGCAATTCTGTTATACTCTCCGTACTACGCTTACCCCAGCCGACTTCTAGCAAAGTCCCTACGAGGATTCTCACCATATGATGTAAAAATCCATCTCCATGTACTGTGAATTTTAAATAAGCTCCATCAACCGTTATTTCTATCTTGTCTACTGTACGAACTGTTGATTTTTTCTTCTTTTTATTCGCACAAAAGCTTGCAAAATCATGAGTCCCTGTCAATAATTCTGCCGCCTTGCGCATCTTTGTCACATCTGGTTTCTGGTCTAATACATAGACATATTTTCGGTCGAAAACCGGCTTTGTACTCCCCACGTAACATGTGTAACAATACGTTTTTCCGACTGCATGATAGCGACTGTGAAATCGCTCCGATGCCACGCAGACATCTAATATCGCAATGTCTTCCGGCAGATAGTGATTCAAATAAGCTTGCACTTCTTCTGGCGTCATATCTACATCCAGCCTCACATTCGCTACCATTCCTTTGGCATGAACCCCTGCATCTGTCCTTCCACAGCCAATTACCTCTACAGAACCTCCACTCAAATGCTCTATCACATTTACTAATTTTCCTTGAATCGTCATATCACCGGCTTTGTGTGACTCCCATCCCTGATAACGGGTGCCGTCATAAGCCAGTGTCATTTTGTAATTCTTTTCCATTTTATTCTCTTTTCAAAATTCTAACCCATCATCATTGCCAATAGTTCCACTGCCTGCAGACCCAAATTAAAAACTCCTAAACTCAATAGTGTAATCACATACCCTACACGTATTTTTCCTTTTGGAAGTTGTTCATAAAGCAACAGGATAATAAACATAAGCATCAATCCTGCTATAAAGAAAACACGCTCGCCCGATGAATAAATCGTTGGTGAAAAAATCAATATTACTTCACTTGCAACTGCTCCCATATAAGTAAATAAAACCAACCATTTTTTCTCACTCACTTCCCATAAGAAAAATAGCGTAAATGCCATCGCAACCAGCCACCACGCCAATGCGCTCCACTGCCCACTGCTCATATCCGATGCCACTGGAACCCGCTCTACAAGCCCTGTCATTTCTGCTAAATAGATGCCAATATCACTCACACTCCTAACACCACATCTTCCTGCCAGTGCCACCACTGTGAACACGGTACTGCCCACCAGATATCCTTTCACACGCAATACCTGATTTTTATTCAGTCTTCCATTTTTTAATTTTAAACCGAGTATACCTATACCTGCCACCCAAATTGCCATCAAAAATACTGCATTTTCATTTGCAAAAGATGACACAAGCCACTGTACTAAAATAAAAAAACGCTCAGCCAGACTTAAATTTTCAAACTGTGGCATATTATGTTCTACTGCCATAGCAATTCGCAATTCATTTCCCGGCGAAAGACTAGACACCAAAAAGGCACCTAATGTTACCATCGACAGCATCACAATTCCAAACTGTAATGAGACTTTCTTCCAAACTTTTTGCACA
>JAFYQA010000169.1 GCA_017547315.1 Roseburia sp.
GAAGTTACCAAATGATTATATTCTGATGTAACAGGAACCATTTTCTCTGCACCAAAAGCTTCACCATACATAACTTGAGTCTTCATGACTTTAGCCATAGTTTCGCCCTGAGCGCCATCTAAAATCGCCTGCTGTTCAGGAGTTAATTTCATCATGATTTTTGTTTCCTTTCTAGTTTTTTATCCTTCAGAGCCTACATTCGCAAAATCGCCGTTTCACGGCTTTTCTTTTGCTCATATAGACTTCTCGCCAAAGAAAGTTTCAAAACAGAATTCGTTTATGCAAGCATAACTCCTTCTGTTTTTGAAACTTGCCTTGGCTCTGAATAATTACAGCTTCATAGCTACATCCCATGCACCCCAGATTACTGTACGTAAGTTACCAACTTTATTTGCATCGCCGATAACATGTACATGTTTTGCCTTAGGTGCAAGAGGTGCTGGATTATAACCAACAGACATAATTACATTGTCCGCATCAATCTTGAATGATTTACCATTCTTATCTGTTACTGTTACACCATCTGCTAAAACTTCGTTTAACTTCGTTTCTAAGTGTACAGGAACCTTATTTGTTTCAAAGAAGTCACGAAGGAAGCTTGTATTTGCAAGACAAACACCTTTTGTTACGATTAAGTCATCCATCATCTCAACGATTGTTGGATTCTTGCCCTGTAAATATAAGTCATACGCGATTTCACAGCCCGTGAGGCCGCCACCAACGATAACAACATTCTGACCTACCGTCTTTTCACCAAGTAAATATTCTGTTGCATCCATTGTATACTCTACACCTTTAACAGGAATCTTCTTCGCTGTAGCACCTGTTGCGATGATCACTTCATCCGCACCAAGTGACTCGATGTCTTTTACTTCTGTATTTAATTTCACAGTAATTGGGTAACGTGTTACTTCACGCTCATACCATTTAATTAAATCACGGTCTTTTTCTTTGAATGATGGAGCTGCTGCTGCAATAAATACACCGCCAAGCTTATCATCTTTTTCGTATAAAGTTACACTATGACCACGTTTTGCACAAACGATAGCAGCTTCCATACCACCGATACCACCACCGATGATGGCGATATTTTTCTTCTTTGCTGCTGGAACAATCTTATACTTCTTAGACTGCATAGTCTTAGGATTGATGGCACAACGTGCAAGTCCCATTGTATCTGTTAAATCCTGTGTATTTGCATGTCCCTTAGAAGAAGAGAAGTTGAAACATCCGCTGTGGCAGCAGATACATGGTTTGATATCTTCTAATCTGTCTTCAATTAACTTTGTAATCCATTCAGGATCTGCAAGGAACTGACGTGCTACACCCATACCATCGATACGGCCTTCTTCGATTGCTTTTGCTGCATCTTCCGGTTCCATTCTACCTGCACATACTACAGGGATGTCTACGAATTTTTTAATGTGTGCTACGTCATCAAGGTTACAGTTCTGTGGCATATACATTGGTGGATGAGCCCAGTACCAAGAGTCGTAGGTTCCGTTGTCTGCATTAAGCATATCGTAACCGGCATCCTGTAAATATTTTGCAGCCTTTTCAGACTCTTCCATATTTCTGCCGACTTCAACATAATCTTCGCCCGGCATAGCTCCCTTGCAGAAGCCTTTCATCTTAGACTCTACAGAGTAACGTAAAGAAACCGGGTAATCTTCACCACATACTTCTTTAATCGCTGCAACAACCTCTGCTGCAAAACGATAGCGATTTTCAAAACTTCCACCGTATTCGTCTGTACGTTTGTTGAAAAATTCAATCGCAAACTGGTCTAACAAATAACCTTCATGTACGGCATGAACTTCTACACCATCAACACCTGCATCTTTACAAAGTTTTGCTGTCTTTGCAAATGCTTCGATGATTTCATGAATCTGTTCTTTTGTCATCTCTGGACATTCGATATCGTGTGCCCAGCGTGATGGCTGTGGGCTTGGACACGCAAGTTCATGTGAAGTATCGATAATCGGCTTCACTAATGCTCTTGTAATTTTATTTTTATGTAATGGTGCTACTAATTCTGTAATCGCCCAAGAACGTCCCATTCCTGCTGTAAGCTGTACAAACAACTTTGTATCTGTTTTATGGATTTCATCCATAAACTCTTTCAAATCTTCAAACATCTTTGGATTCTGCCAGAGCCATTTGCCCCAGAAAGTATCACGTAATGGAGCAATACCCGGAATAATTAATCCAACATTATTATTTGCTCTCTCTAAAAATAACTTCGCAGCTTCTTTGTCAAAATGACAACCACCAAGTTCAAACCATCCGAAAAGCGACGTTCCACCCATAGGACACATTACGATACGGTTTTTAATCTGTACATTACCGACGTTCCATGGAGTAAACAGTGCTTCGTACTTTTTATCCATAAATTTCTCCCTTCTTAGAAATAAACTTTGACTTAATCATACCATTTTTTTATCCAGCATTCAACTGAATAAAAAGTCTTAGTCTTCACTTTAAAGATTCGTTTTTCTTATGGAAACCGTAATCTATCAATCCACTCTTACCATATCCCGATTCGTCTTAAAATACGTTGCCCTTGAAATCTTACTCGATTCCAAATATCCTTGTTTTTCCAAATTACTCAACACCTGTTTTCTAAAATAGGTCGAGTCACTAATACCCAAATACTCTGCAATTTCAGATACTTTGTGTGCC
>JAFYQA010000170.1 GCA_017547315.1 Roseburia sp.
AAATTCCAAAATTAAAAATAAACGCTGAAGAAAATTTAGCATACGCTGCCTAGTTGCAGCAGTCTGACCTAGTGCACCTACACATTAGGACCCAGGCTTCGACCATGTAGGAAACGACACCGGCTAAGCTTTGCACCGGCGGGCGTATCATGAAGCTACTAAAGCGGACATCCTGCCTATGGGAGGTTCGCGGAGGGAATGTCAAATTGTAGGCTACACTCGTAGAAGGGCAGGGAATTGGTTTTTGGACAGGGGTTCGATTCCCCTCAGGTCCACTAAAAGCGTATACATGTGACTGGATAAAAGTTGGATGTATACGCTTTTTATTTGCCTTGCCAGTACGTTATAGTGAATGAAAAAGAAATTGATGAGAGAAATGATATGGATGTTCGGTATCGATGAGGATTTTAAGAATGTTTAATGTATTTATTATTATTAATTGATGCATCCTAGACATTGGATTCAAATGGGAATCCAATGTTTAGTGTAAGGGGTGAATACATGGACAAAAAAGAAAAAGAACAGCAGGCACGGCAAAAGAACTTAAATGAATTCAATAGTGTGACACAAAAGGTAAAACCGGAAAATCAGAATCAGACACACAATGTCAGAAAAGAAGGCATAGATCCGATAAATCAAAAGAGATAATTTCTAGAGTAGAACGAGATATTAGCAATGAGTAATTGTTGATGTCTCGTTTTTTGTTGCAGATTGCGTTGTGATGACGCGTTATGCAACTAACGATTGGATGATGTTGGGAGTTAAAATTAGAGTGTATTCTGTGTAATGTGAGAGACATGTTTTAAATAAGAATAGGTTTAGGTCACAAACTCTTCACATAAATCGTATTGCAAAACGTTTCTCATTTTTTTATAATATGATAGTAAGTAGAAATTTGTCTTGGGGTGGCAATTGTAAAAGCAAACGTAGAGAAATATATGGAGAAGAAGCATGGAAAACATGGCTAGAACGGAAATGGCTGAGGCACTGTATCAACGGGGAGCAGCAGCTTTTGCGGAGGGGAAATACCAGGAGACAATCGAAGCATTAACGAATTGTCTTAGCATGGAAAAAACAGAAGAGAATGATTATTTAGAGATAGAAGCATATAATATGCTGGGTATGCTGTTCTTTTTTGCGGGATATGAGACAACTGCGCTTGATTATTATTTATCAGCATTAGAATCTGCGCGAAAACAGTATAATACCGGAGGTGTGGTATCTACACTTTTAAATATCGGATTATTATATCAGGCAGGAAAAGAGTATAGCAGAGCGATGACTTATTATCAGCAGGCAAAAGAAGCTGCGGAGCAGGATTTGCGGAGTTATGATATGTTACTAATCCTGTATGCGGATATTCAGATTGCTCAGCTTTATTGCAGATTGGGGCAGTATGGCGAGGCAAAACACTTGTATACAGAGATAGAAAATTTTTCTAAAGTAATCGTAGATGGTGAGTTTATGCTGACAAAGTGGATGTTAGATATCCTTTTGGCAGACCACGCTGCAGATTATGAAAAAGTACATGCATTGGTGGAGGAAGTAATAGACCATCTGCGAGAGGACGAACAATTTGTAGAGCAGGTGGATTTTTATGTAGATGTATGTGAAATGATGTTTTCGTATGGAAATGTGCGGGAGACTCGAACGATTTTAGATTTAATTCGTGAGAAAATTAAGCATACAGATTTTCTAAGGTTAAAGGTTCGTATAGAGCAAATTGAGATTAGCTATCAGAAAGAATATGGTAGAGAGATTGATTATAAGGAAGCATGTAAGCGTTATATTACGGTTCATTCGCAGTATGAGTCTTTGCTTAATGATTTTAGGAGAAAGAATCTGCAGAATATGGACAGTATGCAGAAGTTAGAGGAGCAGAAAAGAGAGTTTGAGCGACGGAGCAGATATGATTTGGCTACGGGACTTTTGAATAAAAAAGCGTTCCGACATGAGGTGGAACAGGCTTTAATGGAACACTCCGGAGAGACGATGAATGCGATGGTGTTCTTAGATATCGATAATTTTAAGTTAGTAAACGATTGTTACGGACATCTGCTTGGAGATGAAGTAATTCGGGTAGTGTCAGATCAACTTCAGGAACACTTTTCAAACAAAGGAATTTGTGGAAGATTTGGTGGTGATGAATTCAATGTATTTATCCGGGAAGTAGAGGATATGATGGATTTAGAATGCCGAATAGAGAATTTTAGAGAATCATTTTCAAAACAGGGATTTGGAGAGGAAGATGATGTGCATGTAACATTGAGTATTGGTGTATCTTACAATAGAGAAATGAGTGTGTCATATCATGCAATGCTTTCCTGTGCAGATGAGGCACTGGAAAAAGCAAAAGAATATGGAAAGAACAGAGTGTCTTATTACGAGATTAAAAGAGGAATATATAGTCATGCCTAAAAAGGAAAATGTTTATGTGGTAGAGGGATTTGCGTTTACAAGTGAAACAGAAGCGAAGCAGGCGCAAAAAGAAAGTGAAGGAATAAAACTGATTAAAGAAAAAGCCAATATGGCCAATCCAGAGATGATGTTACAGATTTATAGTAAAATGATTCGGGAAAAAATGTTTGTAACGGCAGTCGGTTATGCATATTTGTATGATTTACAGGAATATTTGCGAACCAATCCAGCTATTAAGGATGAAGATATTTTACCGATAGAAGTGGTACATCCATCTTTAGAAGAGGGGCTTCGTGAAGAGAAGCAAAAACATCAGGCGAAATTAAACGAAGTGAAGAAAAAGGCTGCAAAGAAAACGATTACGAATGAAACGTTATTGCAGAAATATAAGATTTCATTGGTGGTAAATCTGATACTGGCAGTTAGTGTGATTGGTATGTTTTTAATTACTGCTACGAGCAAACATCCAACCATTCTAAATTATGAAACGGAATTGTTGAATCGTTATTCTGCGTGGGAACAGGAATTATCAGAGCGCGAAGCTGCATTGCGAGAAGCAGAGAACCGGTAAGTGAGGTTGCGATGGAGAGATTGAAGGTTTTAGTAGTTGATGATGAAGTGCGTATCAGAAAACTGGTTCGTGATTTTTTGGTACGTCAGGAATATGAAGTGCTAGAAGCTGGTGATGGGGAGGAAGCACT
>JAFYQA010000171.1 GCA_017547315.1 Roseburia sp.
GCTGCAGAAGCACTCTGCTTTACAACACTTACTTCATTCTCCCAGTCAAAAACAGGCATTTTCAAATTGGCCGTCAAGCCAACCACCTGGCTGAATAAAATCAGAATCAGCGACAGTAACACCAGCCATACCAATTCCATAAAGTTTGGTCGTAAAGCAATAATCAAAAGAATTTCTGACACAAGCCAGAATGGCAAATACAGGCTTAATCCAAACAACAATTTACTATCCAGCAAATCCTTGGTCCGAATCGGAAGACTCTTCACAATCCACCATTCTTTTCCTTCCATCGAAATCGATGTACAAGTCGTCGTCATCACCGCAAAAATTCCTGCAAGTAATACCGGAACAGCTCCTGCGATATCAATCGGAATCTCCATTGTCTGCTGTATGGTATCTAAGCCAACTCCTAATACAGCAATCGCAAAAACCAATGCCATAATTGGGCCAACAATCGTATTCTGCACATAGATACTGCTTGCAAAATAGCGCTTCACTTCTCTCTTATATAAGGTTCCCAAAACGGACGTCTTTTTCAACTGTTCCATTTTGTAATTATGTTTCGCATGGGTGCCGTATAAGCCTCTGCAGATCTCATGGAATTTTACAGAAATCAATGCTATCGTCACCATAAATGCCGCCAAACCACCAAGTACACACAAAAGTCCTGTCAGGATATCTCCTTTTACCATAGCGTTAGAAAGCCAGATAGCCGGTGGATAAATATCCCCTATCGCCTGTGTTACTATTTCAGACATATTCTGAAGCATCTCGATAGAAAACTCTTCCTCCATCGTACTCATCGTTCCGGTAGATGCCATGACTGCAATCACAAGTCCTACCGATAACGCTGCACTAACCAGACTTTTATGCTTCATACGGGAAGAAATCGCAGTCACTAATGCACCGAAAAATGTCGCAATTGTTATCGGAATCAACGGCACAAAAGCAGTTACCACCGCACCAATCAAGTAAAAACTGAATGCCGGTTTTACCATAACGCCATACACCACAATTCCCGGCACCATTACAAGCAACGTCAGCAACAGATTCTCCACGTACATACGCAAAAAACGGCTTACTACAATCGCTGTCTGGCTCACCGGAAGCGAGCACAAAATGTCATAAGCATTTTCCTGAAAAATAATACTTCCTGCCTTAAAAATTGCAAACGCCAAAATAACTAAGCTTGCAAGCATAATCAAATATGCAGGCACGATTTCTGCCAAACCAAGATACACATATCCAAAAGTTGCACCCCCGATGTAGGTTGCTATCATTACGATTAACAACGCCCAGACTACACCAAGCCCAATCGTTGTCTTCTTTTTCTTTTTATCCTTTGTATAACGGAAGACATTCAGTCCATACAGATTCTGCAACTGAAGCTTCGTTAAAGTCTTAATTTGCTTCATCATCACATGCAACCTCCATAAAGATGGACTCTAAAGATTCTCCCTGTTTTACAATTTCATCCATGTTACCGGATGCGATTAACACACCGTCTTTAATAATTGCTACTTTGTTACATAATTTTTCTGCCACATCCAAAACATGTGTCGAGAAGAAAATCGCACCGCCATTTGCGCAGAGTTCACGCATCATATCTTTTAAAATAACTGCTGCTTTCGGATCTAAACCTACAAATGGTTCATCTAAAATCAACAATTTCGGTTCATGTACCATAGCAGAAATCAATGCCAGCTTCTGCTTCATACCATGTGAATAAGATGATATTAAATCACCCAAGGATGCTGTTATTCCAAAGGCATCTGCATATTTTTCGATACGGCTCTGGCGCGCCTTGGCAGGCACCTCAAAAATATCTGCAACAAAATTTAAATACTGGATACCTGTCAGGTATTCGTACAGGTCTGGATTATCCGGAATATAAGCAAACTGCTGCTTGCAAAGCATCGGATTTTCTTTAATAGAGGTTCCGTTAATTAAAATCTCACCTTCATCAAAACCATGGATACCTACTACACACTTTAAGGTAGTGGTTTTTCCGGCTCCGTTATGTCCAATAAATGCATAAATATCGCCCGGCTCAATTGCCAGGTTAATATCGGTAACACCTTTGTTACTTCCCTTGTAATGTTTTGTCAAATGATTAATTTTCAGCATCGTAATCTTTCTCCCTTAATTCAGATAGCCAGAGCATGATTTCCTCAACTACCGAAGTATTCAGCTCGTAATATACAAAATTCTTCTGTTTCGTCTCTTTTACTAGTTCTGCCTTCTTTAAAATGCTTAAGTGATAGGAAATCGTCGCACCTGTCATGTCAAAGTGACTGCCGATCTCGCCTGCCGACATACGGCGTTTTTTGAGCATTTCTAAAATTTCCCGTCGAATCGGGTCTGATAATGCCTTAAATGTATCTGCGAATCCCATAATCGCACCTTTCTTTTTCTAGAGTCCTAAATTCAGTGTTTCTATTTAGAAGTTTTTCTAAATAGAAAATACCATTCTTCACAACAAAAAACAAGAGGTATTTAGAAATTTCTCTAAATACCTCTTGCGTGTATCTTTCGATTCTGCAAAACAAAACCTTTATACTATTTTTCACTACTTCATATTTGTTCGAATGCGCTACCTATTCTTTACCATTCCAACAGTAAGTACAAAGCTGGCATCTCTCGAGTCCGGTAGAATCCAACATATCATCCAATCGACAATACTGCAAACTTGTAAAGTTCAATTTCTTACGAATCTCTTCTACCATTGCTGCGTATTTTTCTGATTCCGGATCTGTATACTCTTCTAATACTTCTCTCGAAACAGGGCCGCCTTCTAATTCTTCAATCACCCTACGGCTAATCAAATCCATTTCCGAAGTAGAACGTGAAAAATTCAAATATCTGCATCCAAACATAATCGGTGGACATGCCGGACGAATATGTACTTCTTTTGCGCCTCGGTCATATAAATACTCTGTCGTCTCACCTAACTGTGTTCCTCGAACAATCGAGTCATCGATCAATACGATACTCTTATCTTTAATAAGTTCATCGACTGCTAACATCTTCATCTTCGCAATCATCTTACGCTGACTCTGAATAGTTGGCATAAAAGAACGTGGCCAAGTCGGTGTATATTTAATAAATGGTCTGGAGAATGGAACTCCTGATTCATTTGCATAACCCACTGCTGCCGCAATACCGGAATCCGGTACACCTGCAACGATATCCGGCTTCACCTCATCACGCTGTGCCATTTTCGCACCGCAGTTATAACGCATCTGCTCTACACTTAAACCTTCGTATGCACTTGCCGGATAACCATAATATACCCAAAGGAAAGTACAAATCTTCATATCCTTGCCCGGTTTTACCAGCTCTAAACAAGCTCTATCGTTAATTACTACAATCTCTCCAGGTCCAAGTTCTTTATAATCCGCATATCCTAAATTCTTATACGCATAGTTTTCAAATGAAGCACAGAATGCTCCCTCTTTTTTTCCGATTACAATAGGTGTTCTGCCCTTTTTATCTCTGGCAGCATAAATACCTGCCTGGTTCATTAAAAGAATCGACAGTGAACCATCTACCATATCCTGTGCATACTGAATACCTTCGATTAAATTCTCTTTCTGGTTAATCAATGCTGCTACCAATTCTGTTGAATTGATTTCACCACCACTCATTTCCAGGAAATGCGCATGTCCAATATCGAACAACTGCTGAATCAATGCTGCTGTATTATTAATTTTTGAAACAGTGGTAATCGCATACGTACCATGATGTGAACGCACAATCAATGGCTGTGGTTCATAGTCTGAGATACAACCGATACCAAATCTTCCCTTCATCTCCTGAATATCACTGTCAAATTTCGTACGAAACGGAGAATTCTCAATATTATGAATTGCTCTATTAAATCCTTCCTCTCCCAACACTGCCATACCGCCGCGTCTGGTTCCTAAATGCGAATGATAGTCAACGCCAAAAAACAAATCGAATACGCAATCTCTGTGTGATGCCACACCAAAAAATCCGCCCATGCTCTGCCTCTTTTCTTGAATCAAAATATCTATTATCTAGTCCACAGTGCACACTTGTGGGCATTCGCCCATCAGCCCTCATATAGACAAAATATCCTGTAAACCAGAATTTTGTGTATATCTCGGTCTTGCACTGTTCATCGCTTCTGTGCATATTATACCACAATAACCGCTACTATTTTAACTCAATTTTCTTTTGGCCGCAATTTATTTCGTCTAATGAGTACCATTAAAAACTCTAATGTACTTTTTTCAAAACATATACCATTTTCTACCTAATCATGAACTCGTTTAAATATCAAAATCACCTTAAACAAATCTCCATCCACAACTAAATCAAGTTGTCCGTGCATCAGCTCCATCAGACTTTGTGCGATAGAAAGCCCTAACCCACTACCTTCCGTATGGCGAGATTCATCTCCCCTTACAAAACGTTCCATCAACTCTTCACTCGTAATATTTAACGGATACTTAGAAGTATTTCTAAAAGTTATGTAAACCTCTTCTTCCGTCGCCTCTAAGTTAATATATACACGAGTGTTTGGCTGTGCATATTTGCAGATATTATTCATCAAATTATCAATGACACGCCAGAAATGTCTGCCATCCGCATTAATATAAATTGGTTCTTCCGGTTTCTTAATAATTAATTCCAAATCCTGTGCTGCTGTTTTTTCCTCAAACTCACCCACTGTCTGCACCATGAAAACACCTGCTTCTAACATTTCAAATCCAACCGGAAGTGTTCCGGCAGATGCTTTTGAAGCTTCCATTAAATCTTCCAGTAACTTCTTAAGGCGTTTGGACTGTCGCTCTAATACCTCTAAGTACTCTACAATTTTTATATTATCTACTTCTTCTTTTTGCATCAAGTCAACATAATTGATAATTGAGGTTAATGGCGTCTTAATGTCGTGAGATACGTTCGTAATAAGTTCTGTTTTGAATCGCTCACTCTTCATGCGCTCTTCTACTGCAAGCGCAAGCCCTTCACTCACACTATTTAAATTCTCACCATGACTCTTAAAGTCCCAGAATAACCCTGTTGTGTCTACACGATAGGTCAGGTTACCTTTTGCCATGTGTTCTCCGGCTTCTTTTAATTTTTTAAGTTGAGAAACGGCACTTAATGCAAGAAGCAACACAGCAACTGTCTTAATTGCAAGTACGAGTAATCCCAATGCACCTTCCTCCATCATGATTAAGAAAATGAAGAAATCAACAATGGCATTCACACCTACCACCATAACCGCTTTCAACGTCAGGCTCGTATGATCTGCCACAAAGCCGACAGCCTGTTTCATGCCGCCGAATAAGTTACTAATAATCCAGTAACAAATAGTATTTTTCCAGAAGATTCCGAGTTTCATTCGGGTAATTACTTCTAATCCCGCCGCTGTCAGGAGCAATCCCGCAAAGAGCACTAACGTAATCATGACTATAATCCAAAGTACCTCGTCTAACCCCGCAATTTCCCATGATGCCTGATCTGCCAGCGTTATACAAAACATCTCTGCAAACACAAATACTGTGGCATAAATTTCAAGCGGTACGCGGTTAAACCATGACTGCACCAACTCGTTCTGTCCCTTTTTATGTCCCGCTGCACAGCAGAGGAAAATGAACGACGCTGCAAACACTGCCAGGCAAACAAAGAAGATAGCAAACACCTGATAACGCATGCTATAAAGCGTACCAAACACGACCTGATATTGTCTGAATAAGTCCGTTTCGCCAGCAGGCAAATCCGTAACATATACATATCCGTCATCGTGATATGACAGAACAAAATACGACGTCGATTTCATATTTGCAGGTTTTACATATACATACAATTCACCGTACTCGTTAATCATCATACGCACTTCTTTGTTCAGATTTTTCGTAGCACTCTCGACATCTAACGCCGTACAGGAAAATTCTACACCGGAAGTCGTCGCTGTTATATAGTGACTGCCTCTATCTACCGCTAAATTGTCCCCCATAAGTGTTGCCACCGTCGAATCCGTGACCATTTCGGTATTCTCATAAACTTCCTGTCTGGTAGTAAACTCCATGTTAGCCCAATTTTCGATGCCAAGTAACGTACCTTCCAACCACGAGAAATCTATTCCATCATTGCCTGCTTTCTCATGAAGTGCATTTAAAAACTCAAGAACACTTACCGTATCTGCATCGGCTGTAACCGAAATCTCTAACACAGCATCATACTGATGCTCCCCAAATTCCGCATGCATATTATCTTCCAGCTTATATTTACCGTATTCTTTTTCAAATACAAA
>JAFYQA010000172.1 GCA_017547315.1 Roseburia sp.
TCAATTTCAGTAACAGCAGATACCATAAGGAAACCTACATAAATAAGCGCTGGTGCTGTTGCAAAACCAGGAATCGTTGTGAATACCGGTGCAAGGAAAATAGAAAGTAAGAACAAGAAACCAGTTACTACAGACGCAAGACCTGTTCTCGCACCTTCTACTACACCTGCTGAACTTTCAACGAATGTTGTAGTAGTAGATGTACCAAGTACCGCACCTGCTGATGTAGCAATCGCATCTGCTAAAAGCGCTTCTTTTACCTTTGGAAGTTTTCCGTTTTCATCTAACATATCTGCTTTATTTGCTACACCGATTAATGTTCCCAATGTATCAAACATATCTACAAATAAGAATGCACAAATAATTACGATAAAGTCTGTAATACGTACAGCACCGAAATCTACGTTAAAGCACTGACCAAATGTCTGACCGATTGCACCTAAATTAAAGTCAGCCCATGATGGGAATAATGAATAGAAACCTGCTTCTACGTCTACTACGTAAATGCCTGCTGCTTCACAAATCATTCCTAATCCCCATGTTGCCAAAATACCAATTAATATGGCACCTTTTACTCTCTTTACATTTAAGATTACGATAACAAATAAACCAATCAACGCAAGTACTGCACTGATACCAATTGTGTTAAAATTCTCTCTGAAATTAACTACTGTAACAAGTGTAGCATCACTGTTTACTACTAAATGACCATTCTGAAAACCGATGAACGCTACAAATAAGCCAAGTCCTACCGATACACCTTTTTTCAATGTCAATGGAATCGCATTAAAGATTGCTTCACGTACATTTGTCAATGATAATACGATGAAAATCAAACCTTCTGCAAAAACTGCTAACAATGCAACCTGCCATGAATAGCCCATCTGACCACACACCGTGTATGCAAAGTAAGCGTTAAGTCCAAGACCCGGTGCAAGTGCAAATGGATAATTTGCAAGTAAAGCCATCGCCATTGTTCCGATGAAAGAAGCAATTGCAGTTGCCATAAGAATTGCATTTTTATCCATACCAGATGCAGATAAAATGCTTGGGTTTACCGCTAAGATATAAGCCATAGTCATGAATGTTGTAATACCACCGATGACTTCTGTCTTAACGTTTGTTTTGTGTTCTTTTAATTTGAACATTTTTTCTAACATATTCTCTCTCCTTATCACATTTATTAGTTCTATTAATAAAACGAGCTGTAATTACTAGTTTTCTAATAATTACAGCTACATTATGCCTTAAAACTATTTTAAACGCAATCTTTTTATTTAATACACGATAAAAAATTTTGCAATCTTTCACTCTTAGGATTATCAAATACTTCTTCTGGTGTACCTTCCTCTTTGATAATCTGCTCATCAAAGAACATTACACGGTTTGCCACTTCTCTGGCAAAGCCCATCTCGTGTGTTACTACCACCATTGTCATGCCATCTTTCGCCAAATCCTTCATTAACGATAATACTTCACCAACCATCTCAGGATCTAACGCAGAAGTCGGTTCATCGAACAATAAAATCTCTGGATTCATCGCTAACGCACGCACAATCGCAATACGCTGTTTCTGACCACCTGATAAAGTATCCGGATAAGCCTTCGCTTTGTCCACAAGTCCTACTCGCTCTAATAACTCCATTGCTTTTTTCTCAGCTTCTTCCTGACTCATCTGTCCTGTTTTAATAGGAGCCAATGTAATATTATCCAGAATTGTCAAGTTCGGGAACAAATTAAAATGCTGGAATACCATACCGACTTTCTGTCGGATTTTATTAATATCTACTTTTTTATCCGTGATATCTACATCATGTACATAAATCGCGCCTTCAGTCGGCTGTTCTAATAAATTCAAAGTTCTGATAAAGGTAGATTTACCGCAACCGGATGGTCCGATAATCGCAATAATATCACCTTTATGAATCTCTGTGTTAATACCCTTTAAGACAACGTCCTTTCCGAAAGACTTTGTCATATTCTCTACTTTAATAATACATTCCTTAGTCATATACGTGTCTCTCATTCTTCTTCAAATTTTTCTCAAGCTTCTGTACCCCTGCGGATAAGAACATAACGATAACCAGGTACACAACAGCCACCGTAATAAGTGGTAAGAATGCCTGATAAGTATTGCTTCGGATAATATTTCCTCCCATCGTTAAATCCTGCAAACCAATGTAACCGGAAATAGCAGTCTCTTTAATCAAAACGATAAACTCGTTTGCCAATGCCGGTAATGTATTCTTGAGTGTCTGAGGCAAAATAATATAACGCATCGTCTGTCCATGCGTAAGTCCAAGGCTTCGTGCACCTTCAAACTGTCCCTGGTCTAAAGACATAATACCGCCTCGCAAAATCTCAGCTACATATGCACCAGAGTTAATACCGAATGCCAATGCTGCAACTGCAACCTTACTGATATTAGTCGATGCAAAAATTACATAATAGATAATCAACAACTGAATCATCGCCGGTGTACCACGGATAATCGTTAAGTACACATGACATAATGCATTCAAAAGCTTCATATTACCTGTTTTATCATGTGTTGCACGTACAATCGCTACTAAGAAACCGATTACCACACCGATAAATACAGCAATCAGCGAAATTAAAATCGTATTTATCAAACCTTGTACCAAATACTGGTAACGATTATCTTCAATAAAGCACTGATAAAAACTGTCTTTGATAGATGCAATTGCACTGCTTTCACCATTTCTTACGATAATAACCTGTTTTGAAGTGGTGTATGGGTCTGAAAAATTAATATTTTTCAAACGATCTTCGGTAATGGTCATACCTGCTACACCAATATCTGCCTTACCACCTTGTACTGCAGTGATAATCGAATCAAACTCCATGTCCTCAATCACGAGTTTTTTGTTCAATTTATCTGCAACTGCTCGTGCCATTTCTGCATCAATACCTACAATACTATTATCTGCATAGTATTCGTATGGTGGGAATGCTGCATTCGTCGCCATTACAAGTTCGCCGTTAGCATAATCTAAACCTTCCGGGCTGGTATATGCAAGCCCTTCTACCTCACCATCAGAGATATAATGATTAATAATCATATCTAGCGTGCCATCTGCCATTAATTCAGCCAATGCCTTGTTTATATCTTCTTCTAAGCTATCATTACCTTTTGCGATTACAATTGCATATTCTTCCAAAGTAAACTCTTCTTCCAAAATGCTCAAATCGCTATTACGTTTCACATATTCTTTTGCTGGCTGCTCGTCAATGATCACACAGTCGATTTTGCCGTTTTTCAAAGAGGAGATTGCATCATTACCTTTGCTGTAACGTTCGATTATTGTTCCAGCCTCATCTCCCTCGTAATCGCTGGCATAGATATCACCTGTTGTACCAATCTGAACACCAATTTTCTTGCCTTCCAAGTCATCCACACTATGTACATCCGATGCTCCGGCATTCGAGCCGCATCCTGATATCGTCAGTACCAAAAGTGCGATGAATAGTCCTAATTTTTTCTTCATCTTCTTCATCTCTTTCTAATTATGCTTATCTACAAATTTTATCATTAAGTTCTCAAAATCCTAATGACAAACCTCACCTATTTTAACACCATTATTCCCAAACGTCTATATAAAATTTATTTTTATTCATATTTTCCTTATTTTTATTCACCCTGTTTTATCTTGCTATGAAAATTATAGAAGAGTATACTATACATAAATTATTCATGATAGGAAGTGACAATTATGGGACAACCTGCATCAAATTCTATTTTATCCTATGACAAATCCATTATTAAAAATGTTATCAACATGGCATGGCCTGCCATTATAGAATCTTTTTTTGTCGCCTTTGTCGGCCTTGTAGATTCTTACATGGTAAGTACACTCGGTTCACATGCGGTAGCTGCCGTAGGACTGACTACGCAGCCTAAGTTTCTTGGTCTGTCACTGTTTTTTGCCTTAAATGTTTCCGTGTCAGCACTCGTAGCCAGACGCCGCGGCGAACAACGTCAAGACCTTGCCAATCGTATTCTGTATACGGCACTTATCTGTGTATTTGTAGCCGCTATCCTTTTTAGTGTTGGCCTGGTCTATGCTGCCGATGCTATTATCCAGTTCTGCGGTTCTACCCCGGAAACACACGATTTGGCAGTTAGCTATTTTCAGATTATTATGGGCGGTATGATTTTTAACTGTATTCAGATGTGTATCAACTCTGCTCAGCGAGGTGCCGGTAATACGAAAATTACTATGCGTACCAATGTAACTTCTAATATTGTGAATGTCATCGGTAATTATTTGTTAATCGGTGGGCACTTTGGTTTTCCGGCTCTTGGTATCCGCGGTGCAGCCATTGCTACTGTTTTCGGAACAGTGGTTGCCAGCATTATGAGTGTCATTTCGGTTATGAAACCTTCCGGTTTTATTAGCATTCCATATATTATTAAGAATAAAATCCGACCAGCATTTGTTACGTTTAAAAGTATTGTCAAAATTGGTTACAGTGTATTTTTTGAACAGATGCTGATGCGTATCGGTTTCATGGCAACCGCAATTATGGCTGCAAATCAAGGAAATGATGCCATGGCCGCTCATCAGGTCGGCATGAACCTCATGGGTCTTACGTTCTCATTTGGCGACGGTTTACAATCCACCGCTGTGGCACTCATCGGTCGAAGTTTAGGTGCTAATGACCCGGATCTTGCCAAAGAATATGGTCGCACCTGTAAAATGATAGGTGGCATCATCGCAGTGGTTCTGACACTTGTCTATTTCTTTGGAGCCAGACCACTTTGCAGTCTCTTCTTTACAGAAGAACATATCGTAGAAATCGGTGTCAGTATTTTACATGTAATTATTTTTGTTGTCCTCTTCCAGATTTCCCAAGTTATTTATATGGGATGTCTGCGCGGTGCTGGTGATACCCTTTATACCGCAATTGCTTCGATGATAAGTGTTACCTTTGTTCGTACTTTTGTATCTTACTTCTGTGGCTATGTGCTCAATTGGGGCATTGCCGGAATCTGGTTAGGCGTCCTAGGCGACCAGATTTCACGATACATTTTTGCATCCATCCGTTTCAAAGCCAGCAAGTGGGTACAGATTAAAATCTAATATTTGTGCTGAAATTAAATAAAAAGAAGGTTGCAGTAAAATCAGTAGATAAACTTTTGTTTAGCAACAGATTTTACTGCAACCTTCTTTTTCTCAATTACTTCTAAATATAATATCTTAAAATCTCTTAATCGTAACGATTCAAGCCTAACGCCACGTTGATACGCTCTAATAAGTAAGTTGGACGGAATGGCTTTACAATATAGTCATTAGCACCGACTTCCCTACATTGATGCACTGTCTCTCTGTCCGATAAAGCTGTCAAAAATAGAATCGGTACGTCTTTTCCATACAACTCACGGATTATTTTTACGGTTTCAATACCACTTACATCCGGCAATAGTACATCCATTAGAATCAGTGCCGGAATACCATTCTTCTGTATGTAATGCAAAGCATCTTTGCTATTCTTGGCCATAATGACTCTGAACTGTTTCTCACAGATACTTCTTACCATCTGCAACGTCAGAACCGTATCATCTACCGTTAATATAATCGGACGTTTATCGTCCTTGTCATCACCAATTGCCGCAACCTCATTACTAAAGTCCGTTTCAACCGAACTGGTAGGATTAATCGTAACAGCCAAGTTCTTTTTCTCATCGCCAAGGTCTAACACCTCTCCTGTTCGCAGACGTACCTTTGGACGGATTGGATTTTTTGTATTCTCACATACGATAGCATCTCTACCATCTGACAGTTTTACTACAACACCCTTTGGATATACTGGAACCCATTTCAAAAAGGCCTTTACTACCTTTTCATCAAAAAGAATATGACATCCGCCCATCAGATACTCGATTGACTCCGATGGCGTATATGGATCTTTGTAGGCACGTTTTGAAGTTAATGCATCGTACACATCTGCAACATGAATAATTTTTGCATAAAGCGGAATCTCATTCTTACGAAGTCCTCTTGGGTAGCCACTTCCGTCATCGTTCTCGTGATGACATAAAATGGCTTCTTTTGCTTCTATCGAAATATTCCAACGATTGGTTAATAGTTCTAACGACAACTGCGGATGCATCTTAATCAAACGAAACTCATCCTTTGTAAGACGTCCCGGCTTATTAATGATATCAGCATCGATCATTAATTTTCCCATGTCATGAAACATCGCCGCTACACATACATCATTAAGCTCGTCCTGATGCAATCCCATACCCATACCAATAATGGTAGAGAGCACCGCTACGTTTACCGAATGACGATACGTATAATCATCAAATGTTCTAAGGTCAACCATGTCTAACGAAATCGTATCGCTATGCAGAATCTGCCCTACAATATCTTTCGCCACTTGTAATGTTGCATCGATATTCTTTTTACGCAACGCTTCTACACCGCGGTTTCTAAGTTCCGGACTAATCGATTCTTTTACTTCGATACCTTCCGAAAACTCATCCTCGATGTAGAATCCTAAATAACCACGTATTTTCAATTTCTGAATATATTCATCAGATAACGGACGTCCTTTTGCCACTAAAATACGGCTAAAAGAATCGTATACTGGCTTACCCAGAAGCATTCCTGCTTGGGCTTCATCAATGCTTATATATCTCATAACTTCCTCTTTCTATCTCGTCAGATAAGGGAAAAACAACTCACTTTGTTCTTTCAAATCGAACATATTATTATACTGCAGAGTCTCATATTTGTTAATCCACTCAGCCTCTTCGCCCTCTGCTTCATTCAAATACTTATATTTTCCTTCTGACACAGAATAGTATCCTCGCGAATTAATCGCTGGAATATGTTCCATCATATCCTTCAAGAACTGATTATATGCCGGAAGCGGCAAACCTGCTCTCTCTAATGCTAATGTTGACAAATAATTAATACTGCTCATTTCAACTTCTACTTCTTCTGTATCATAATTTGTCCAAATCATAAACGGAATCGTATATAAATCCTGCAATTCCTGTAAATCTAATCCCTTCAAACCTTTTCCATTCAGACTCTTAAAGAATTTAGACTTCAAGCTTGGCAAATGATCACCAAAGAATACAATCTCTACCGGTTCCTCTACATTCTCAAAATAAGTAATCAAATCTTCCAACGCTTCATCACTCTTATTCAACAAGGATAAATACTGGTTCGCATCTTGGTAATTACCACCAAGTACTTGAATATTTTCTTGGAAAGTAGGATATTTTTCGGTATATCCACCGTGATTCTGCATCGAAATACTCATAATAAATAAGTCTTCATTTCCAGATTTACTCTCGAAACGTTCTATAATTTTATTATAATACTCTTCGTCTGAAATGTATCTACGAACCATCTTCGTTTCATCAAAATGCTCCAAGAAATATGTTTCGTCAAATCCCATATCCGGATACACTAAGTTTCTACTCCATCCAGTATTGTAATATGGATGAAGCGCCACACAAGTATAACCAAAATTCTTCATACTAGATACCAATGATGTCGGTTCTTCACTAATATACTGCTGATATACTACCGCTCCATCCGGTAAGAATGCCATCGAATTCCCTGACATAAATTCCCATTCCGAGTTAGCGGTCTTAGCACCGAATATAGAAGATAGTGCATAACCTTTTATCGTATTTTCTGTCAAAGAATTATAGTACGGGGTTACCTCCTGATTCGTCTTAAGGTCACCCACCACAGACAAGTCCGCATAGGACTCACTCATAATAACAATCACCGTCGGCTTCTCTTCTGGCATCTCTCCCGCGTATTCCGTATATTCTGCTTCTAACATAGCAACTGTTTCTGCCGAATATCCTTCCGGTGGCTGAACAAAATAGTCTCTAACACTTAGCACAAAATTTAACACATATCCGTTACGGTAACTACCTTTCTGCTCCCATGTCTCAGTTACTGTATCTACAGTCTTCGCCGATACATATACGCAACCAAGCAATGCCGCAGATACAAATACTGCTCGCATCAAAAGTTTTTTTCTGACAAATGAAATATTCCATTTATGCACAAATGCAACATACAATACCGTTAATAAGATTACATAAACTGCTCTCTCGTCTATCGTAAACTCATAATTCCCTGCTACACTAAGTCCAGTAGCCGCCGAACGAATATCACTGAAAATAAACTCATTTCCACGGAACATAAAAACAAAATAATTCACTCCGGCCAAAAGCATCAACGCAATATGGGAAATCATACAGGTTACTGCCACATTATTCGTAATAGCCTGCACCGCACCATACAGTACCATACAGCACACCATATTCAACCACAACTTATCGTCTTTTATTTTCGCCCGCAATTCTGCATCCAGTAAAAGGTACTGCACCATATACGTAGAAAAAACGCCACTCAACCCCACTGCTAACGTCGTCCACAACCACGCGAATGACTCTTTCCATTCAATGACCAGCCACTTTATCCCTGCGTATGCAGCCAAGAAAACAACTAATGCAACCCACGAAAATGGTACCTGTGTAAAAAGCACCACTGCCAACACTGAAACTGCTATAATCCAATATATATCTTCTCGTTCAAATTTTAATTTTACTCTCATCGTCTTATCTATTTTTCAAAAAAGTCCTGAATCTGTGCCTCAATAGTTCTCATCAATCTGGTTCTTGCTTCCACACTTGCCCATGCAATATGCGGTGTAATAATCAAACGATTACTGTCTTTTATTCTGCAAAGTGGATTCGTCTTACTCATCGGTTCTACCGCCAAAACATCCAATCCGGCTGCTGCAATCGTCTCATTTTCCAAAGCCTCTGCCAAAGCTTCTTCTACCACAATCGGTCCTCTGCCGAGGTTTAAGAATATCGCTGTTTTTTTCATTTTTTCGAAGGCTTCTTTATTCATCAATCCTTCTGTTTCTGCAGTCAATGGTGCATGCACAGACACCACATCCGACTCTGCCAGAAGCGTATCGAAATCTACTCTCTCATAATCCGGCTGTGAATTCTTACCAGATGTAGAATAGTAGATTACGCGACAACCAAACAATTTCGCAATATCTGCTACTCTGCGTCCAATTGCTCCTAATCCTATGATACCCCACGTTTTTCCACTCAACTCATGGAAAACATTTTCAAAGTGCGTAAAAATGGTATCACCTACATAGCGTTCTGATTTCACATATTCATCATAATATGCTAGTTTCTCTAATAAATAAAACAACAAACCGAACGTATGCTGTGCCACCGACTCCGTAGAATATCCTGCCACATTACGCCATGCAATTCCCTTCTGGGCAAGATACTCTTTATCCAGATTATTTGTACCGGTTGCAGTCACACACACCAACTTTAAGTGCTCTGCTTCCCCAATGGTCTGCTCATTTATCTGTACTTTATTCAGAATAACGACATCCGCATCCTTTGTACGCTCTCTACACTCCTCCACCGATGAAAAACCATACTTCACTACTTCGCCAAAACGTTCAAACCCCGACAAGTCTATATCCTCGCCAATCGTCTTCACATCCAAGAACACTATTTTCATATTCCAAACTCTCCTCATTCTTTTGCCTATGCTGTAGGCATCTGCTGACTTTCCTCTACATACAAGGTAACACCGCAAATCTCTTTAACCGATACAATTGTTCCTGCTTCAAAGACTGCATCGGATTTGTATGCCCTTGCTGTCCATTCCTGTCCTTTATATATAGCTCTACCAGTTCCCTTCATATTATCAACCGTTTCCGTAAGGCACACATTCTCTCCCACTACTGATTCATAATTTGTCTTTACCAAACGTGGTTTAAAATACTTCAATGCCCAAGGTCTTGTAACTGTTAATAAGATCGCCGATACTGCTATAAAAATTATAATCTGTCCATATATATTCCATCCAAGCAACTGTACAAGCAATGCTACGAGTGCACCACCTGCAAACCAAATTGCCGTTAATCCGACTGTTACCATTTCAATTACTACAAATGCCACTATTAATATAAGCCATAAGATAGTTCCCATATATTAAACCTCCTTACCCACTTTCTCATTATGTATTATACCATCCTCCCCAAATATCGTCTACCATTCTAATTCTTAATTCTCATTAAATTTATTAAAGTTTTTCCGACAAATTGCCGAAAAATAATATAATCAAGGATGCAACACAAGGAGGATGTCATTATGGCAGCAACCGCAAATACCGCAACCAGTTTAAGCGAAGCTTATTACCTTCGCCGTTTTTATAAATCTAATCGTGATGCCACTACTGCCAGCAAGCGTAGTGATATGTCCAAAGGCAAGCTTTCTCAGGCAGATGCAGAAGCACTTCGCGCTGCGGTAAGAGGCCTTCGTAATTTTGATTTAAAAGATGATACCGATGACGGACCAGATATCTATGCCAGTGTATCCGCTTTTTTGAAAACCTATAACAACGCCATGGATTCTGCTAATAATTCTGGTGATTACTCTTTGCAACGTTATGGAAAGCAATTAAAAAATCTTGCAAAAGAATATGCTGACGAATTAAAAGACATCGGAATCACTGTAAAATCGGATGGTACACTAGAGAAAAACGACAATCTTTTAAAAGCTGCTGATGTCCCTGACATTCGTAAGCTCTTTGGAAAAGACGCCGCATTTGCCACCAAAAGTGCTAATTATGCAAAGCGCATGAATACCAAAGCTTCCGATTTGATTTATACCGAACTGACACAAACCGGTAGGAATATTAATTTAACATTATAATTTTCGAAATAGTAACAGCCGCAAGAAAGTCACTCATGACTTTTCCTACGGCTGTTTTCTATTTTTATTCTAATTTGATATTCTTAATAACACTTTATTTCCACTCATAAGCGATATTGATATCATTTCCTTTGACATCTATTTTCGCATATGCACCGGATACCATAGGCATCATCGGTGCTAAATGTCCGATATCCAAATCCATGATAATCGGCACATTGTATTCTTTCAGCAAATCTACCACAGCCTTATACTGGTCAAGTCCCATGATATCCTGTCCAAAGCACAATGGTCTTCCAATCAAAAA
>JAFYQA010000173.1 GCA_017547315.1 Roseburia sp.
ACCATCATAATCATGTGCTAAATGATTTCTCACTTTTAATAATTGCATCCACATATCATCTTCAATCAACCCCACACTATGCGCCATACGCAGTGTTTCTCTCGGCGACCCCACTGAATATTCTAATACTCCATGCACCTCTCTTATCAAATCTTTCATGACTTTCCAAGATAAATCGAATGACAAATTAAACATTTGAACCGTACCACTTAGAATGAATTTATCTTCCGGATTTTTTCCTACTGCGTCTTGCAAATTATGCAGACTCTTGCAAAAACTCCGATATCTGTTAATAGATTTTCCTTCCATACTTATCCATATCCTCCTTCAGATATTGATTTGAACACATGTCATATTCAAAAAGATCTATTTTCTTTAAGGTCATTATTTCATCTACTTGTTCCTGCAAATGTTCGATATCTACCTGTCCATATACAATAAAATCTACATCGCTAGTTTTCGTTGCCGTTCCTTTTGCATAAGAACCAAAAAGTGACAAATGTTCCACACCATTATTTTTACAAATAACTGTAACTTGCTGTATAATATCTTCTATCGTCATATTCCTCCAACTACAATAACAAAAACGCTATACTATTCACACTCCAATACTCACATCCTGTATCATCACTGGTTTTCCAGCATTACGACACATCTGCACCATCGGTGATGTATCTCCATAATAAGCATCACACATTGAAACCGCCTGCTCATTGCTCATCTCTTCATCCAGAATGCCGATTTTCCTCTCTAAAAACAGTCGCACCAAATCACAGTATTCCCTATATACTTCCGGATTCACCTGTTCTAAAGTGCTTTTTATTAAGGATGAAGTCTTCCAAATGACAATCGTCTCCTTGCAATTTTCCTCAAAAATATCCAACACACTCTTTATCTTAGCAATTGTCATCTCTACCTGCTGTGTAAAACTGCTCAGACTCACATAATATAAAATTATCTTTTTGCGGCTACCATCTTCTTTTAAGACAAACGGCTGCCATTCTGCTGGCAACTCACTTTCCACACTCTGTACATCCGCTTTCGGAGAACCTAATCCTAAAATCTTTTTATCCCAGATTTCTCCCGTATCTTCTCCAGCAAACTCCGTCAATTTTTCCACATATAACTGCTTCATATTCTCAGACTGGACGATTACAGAATCCGCATTCACCACGCCCGGCATTGTGCAATAATACTGCATATTATACCATTCACGATAGCTATCCCGACTAAACTCCTCCAACACAAACGGTGGAATATAAATCAGCTTCTCTGTAAAATTCTTCAAATTACTGCTATAGAAAAATGAGTGAACACTTATCACCGGATTATACTCATCATACGGATTCTGTATAAAAATCATATCCGGATAATGCAAACCAAAATCAAATGCATCATACGGTATTACATGCAAATCTTCTGGAAATAGTTCTGCTTCGTATTTCATCTCACGAAATGACCCATCATATTCTTTATAAAAATATGGAATTGGCACTACATACACATCGCAATTCTCATCTTCTACTGCTGACTTCCAAACACTTGCTATATACTCCCATTGAGCTGCCTTATATGGCAAAAACACCACTGTTTTCCGTTCCCATATATCTTGTTGCAAACTCTCTCGCAACGCCAAAAGTGCTTCTTTAAGCTTCTCCAATGCTTCTTCTGTTGCCGACTGAGCCAGTCCAAAAATCGCCTCGCAGTACGTTTCCAAAAAGCCTACCGTTCTATGTCCCTCTCCCTTGCACTGCTCAATCAAAGTCCCCATATCAATCGCCAACTGTTGACACTCCTGCAACAATTCGATATCTACAAAATTCTTCTCAACAAGGGCATCAAAAGAACGCTCTAAGTGTGTGTATGCTTCCTTTAGCATTCCTTTCAAAGAGCCAGCTCTCCCAGACTCCACATCTCTGCCTGCTATACCGGCATATTTATAACCTGGCATCTCAAAATCCAATACCGCTTGTAACTGTTTTTTCTGCGTTCCAAAAAACGGATAATCATGACCTCCCGCGTTACGCACCAGTCTCATATAATCTCCATAACGTCTGCGTAACATCTCATCATAGCCTAACGGAACCGGCATAGAAATCCCTTCAAACGGAAGCCAAATCTGCTTATCATAATACTCTTTTTTCAAACGGAATTTATGTTCCGAATACAATTCATTCGGCATCATTCTCGTCAGCTCTTTTGACTCCTCTTCCGAAAACATACCAAACAGTTTCTCTGCCTCTTTATACATACGAACACGTAATGCATGTAAATCTTTGCGATTCCCCAACGTCACCCGGTACTGACGCTCTATGTAATCCAACACCTGCTTCGCATCATTTCCTACCATACGTTTCTCTGCAATCGCATCCGCTACCTCGATTAAATACCTTGCTCTACGATTACGCTCTTCATTCATCTCTGTGTCTTCCGACACATAATCCAAAACAAAAATATCAATCCCCACGATGTATGGAAAACCATAGTACTTCTTCATATGGTCTGCCTCAAAGCAAATCCTATTCTTTGCCACAAAACGTCCCATAAAAGACCAAAACTCCGGATGTGTCGCATAAGTAAACACCGAATAACCTTCCGGCATCTCCTTTTTCGCCACCTCTAGAAAACGTTCATAATCCGGTCGTTTCATTGTAATGTCCAAATCATCATCCCACGGTATAAAACCGCCATGACGCACGACACCCAATAAAGTCCCCCAGTCTGCAAAATAGGGAATCTCATATTTTTTACATATTCTGTCTATTTCTTCGAGAACCTTCATTTCAGCAGCCCAAGCCTGCTTCACTTCCGACGGCACATAAAAACCATCGCGCACTTCCGGTTCAAAATAAGATTCCTCTATCCACATCTGTGATACTCCTCCAATATCCTGCTACTTCATTTCCGGATGAAATATCATAATTTTATTACGATACTCCAACCTATCTCTCGCTATCAAAAGCCCTTTTTCTAATTCGTCAAATGCTAATCGATGTGTAATCAGTTCTGAAAGCTTCAACTTACCATCACAAACTGCCTTCATTACCTGATTCCAATCGTCCTCGGCATCATGTGTAAACGAAGAATTCCAGGTTCCTGTCAATCGAATCTGATTACGCAAAATCTTCCAATACACCGCTTTTTCCAGTTCCACATCACCACGCGGATTACCAACCGTTAAAACCTGTCCGCCCGGCCTTACACAATTCAAACAAGTGCTCAGCACACTTGAACTTCCCACACAGTCAATGGCTATCGTCACACCTTTTCCATCGGTGCGTTCCATCAGCCAATCCTGCACACTACACTGCCTACTTTCTCCATCATTAAAATACTCATACTCAGCAGAAGCAGTTCGTAGCATCGCTTCTCCATGCTCCGGATGATGGCCAACCGCATACACCTTTTTTACCCCTAAGATATGAAGCCACTGTGTAATAATAATTCCAATCGTACCAAGACCAAATAATGCCACCGTATCCTCAGAAGTAATCTCTAAACGTTTTACGGCATGTCTTGCAACCGAAGCTGGCTCAAGCATAGCAGCCGCATCCATCGGCATCTCATCCGGTAATTCGATCAGGTTCCACACTGGAACCGCTACATACTCCGCAAAACCACCATCGCATCTAGAGCCCAGATAGTCGTAATTGCGACACATCTCGTACTTCTCATCTTTACATACGAAACATTCTTTACATGGAATCAATGGGAATACACCCACGCGTTTTCCTAACCAATGCTCTGCCTCTTTATCAGACACTTCCACTACTTTCCCAGCAAATTCATGTCCTGGAATCGTCGGGAAATGATATGTTCCAGTCTTATAAATTCTCGGAATATCCGATTCACAGATTCCTGCTGCTCCGATCTCTACCAACACCCAGCCAGACTTTAGCTCCGGTTTTTCTACTTCCATATAATCTAACTGACCAATTCCGTTTAATACGTAGGCTTTCATAGTATCTCTATCTCGCTTTCATTAATCACTTAGCATTCAATAAAATCTATTGCTCACTTACAATACGTTCAAATCGTTTCAAATCTTCTAACGTTGTAATCTTAAAATTACTCTCTTCTCCATCAATTAACGCAATCTGCATCCCAGCTTTTACTGCCGGTTCCGTACTGCCATTAATCGAAAGAATCACATCGGGCAAAAGTACTTCATTTGCCTTCACATATTTTCCATAACGAAATGACTCCGGTGCCTGTCCAGCAAAAATCTGCTCACGCTTTAGCAGTTCATCTACTTTCTGTCCATCGCGACTCAAATACACCGTATCTTTCATCGGAAGTACCGGCATTGCACCATCTTCGTCGTCTGTTATCTCCAAACATCTTTTGATCAAATCATAAGAAGTATTCGCTCTCGCAGCATCCTGTACTAAAACCAAATCCTCTGCCTTAGCTACATTCTTTAATCTCATCAAACCACTATAAATCGATAACTGTCGATTCTCACCCGGCATCGCAAATCCTAAAAACTTCTCACTTTTTTCAATCATTTTAACGACAAATGGTTGCCACTCTTTTGCCGCAACCACTATGTAACCGTCTATCTTATCATGCTCTTCAATCGTCTCCAAAACATATCCTATCACAGGCTTATCCGCCACTTTATAGTACTGTTTTGGCATGTCTAATCCCATGCGGCTTCCTACTCCGCCTGAGAGAATTACTGCATAGTTCATGGAATTCTCCTATCGCAATATATTTGTATCAAATTTATGCAAAAAAGCAAATGCTTTAAACCATCATTTATTGCGCATTTGCCTCTTACCTGCTTATAACATATCTATTAAATCTGTATAAAATCTACCGAAACTCACATTACATTTTTTCTGCAACACCTCAACATCCGCAAGATTCGCAATATTGTAAAAATCACACGCATTACTTTCATAATCTTTGTAACGCTTATTAGACTCTCGAACCATTCTATTAAAATAATGCTTTGGATAATTACTATTAGGATTATGCTTATCTCCCCACATCATTTCTGGCTGCACTGGAATGACTTTTTCATCAAACTTAGTCTTGAAAAATATTTCTAATGCTTTTTTATCACTCATAAGCCAACATTCAATCATTCTCATTGCAATCATTGGAATAGCTTTTACTGGTTCTAAACCTATCTGTATCTCTTCGTACAACTCTTCATAATGCCGTACAGCTTTTTTAAAATCACTGTTGGCAGCCCCTACTTCACGATCCGAATCACAATAGTATATTCCCGCATCATAACCTTCACGTTTTATTAGCATAGCAAACTTTCTTGCCGGTATTGATTTTCCTTTTAATCCTGCCATACTTCTTTTTTGCAATTTAAATCTTTGAACCTCTTCTCTCTCAATAGGATTTAGTTCAATATCTTTTCCTTTTCTGTTTGCAATTGCTTTAATATATGCCGCCACTGGTCCCCACTCCCAATTTCCAGTTTTAAAATCATATCTACCATAATCCGTTGGACCCTCTCCTGTAACACCAATTCGCATTTACTCCTCCACACTTATTCATTTGCCAACAATTTTTCTAAAATCTCTGACTGTGACATATTCAATACAACTTCTCCCGGATACATATATTCAAGTTGCTTTTTCATCTCTTCCGTTCCAAATAATTTTAAAGCACGTGTTGCTCCTTCGCCGTCACGATACAAATAAATAATATTCTCTGGTTGTATATAATCCAAAAAAACTGTACTATGTGTTGTCATAATTAACTGATGTCTTTTTTCTGTATACATATCAGATAAAATTCTTATTAATTTTTCTGCATAATTTGCATTAATCCCATTCTCTACTTCATCTAACAGCATTGTAGCTTGTGGTCTTTGAAGCTCACTTATAGCAATAAACGCCAATAAACGTAACATGCCATCACTCATCTCTTTGGAAGAAACTCGTATTACCTTTTTCTCATAATTCTCTATACTATCTATCTGTGTCCACCCAGGTTTTCCCTGTGTCTTCGTTTCAACATCAGAAATTCTACCATCCAACACATAAGATACTTTTTTCATAAAATTATTTTTCTGTTCTTCATTCATCTTCTTAATAAATGATGGCAGATTTTTTCCAGACATACCAATAGACGATGCTATACCTCTACTACTTAGACGCATCTCATTTGGTGAAAGCATTTCAAAAGATGATGAGTACAATAAAAAAAGTATTAAATCTCTTATTCGTTTATCAGTTCTCATAGAGGAACTAAACATCTTCAATACAGAAGAATGTGCCATCATCTCTTCCGGCAAACTAATTCTCTGTGTAGATTCTCCACTTTTGAGATATCCCCCACGCTCACTTGAATATGATAATAAAATTTCGTCTTCACATACTATCTTTTCTGAATGCAATAAAATTTCATTTTTTCCAGCATAGGCCAATAACGTTAGTTCCCAATCATAATTAACGACTAAGCCATCCTTTTCTAATCCAATCAAACTTCTAAAATACATCTTATTAGAAGTCGACAATTTTGATTTTACATTTGTAACATTCCATCCTCTCCGCTCCAACATGACATTAAAATCTTCCTTTATAGAACTACATATAAAATCTATTGCCTGTAAAATTGTACTTTTTCCAGTTGCATTATTTCCAACAATTGCACATGTTGGTCCTAAATCTACAGAAAACTTTACTAACGATTTAAAATTGTCAACTTCAATTCTTTTAAACATATTTCAACCTCAAAAAATAGCAATTAATGTATATTATATCATAATCCAACTATTTTTAAACTAAAATCTTTTATCTGTCAGATAAAAGATTTTAGTTTAAAATTTATAATTTCTTACCTCTAGAATTTCAAATTCCTAATATCCGTTAAGATTTCTCCATATGGTTTTCCCTTACCAAACAAAAGTGATGTTCCTAACACAAATCCATCCATACCAAGCGGTGCAAACTCCTTAATCTTCTCCGCACTGCATGCACCATCCCAAATTACCTCAATATTCATCTCTTCCTTCATCTCAAGAAGGCGTCTAAACTTCTTTCCTACATAAGGCATAAACATCTGACCTGCATTTCCCGGATTCACCGCCATAACCAATACCTTATCTACAATACGAAGCATCTCGTATACTGTTTCAATGCTAGTTCCCGGATTAATCGCAATTCCCGGAATCATCCCTGCATTAATAATCTTCTGCAATGTCGTAGAAGGATGATACTCTGCTTCTGGATGAATATACACGGTATCACCTTTTCGCAAATTTTCTAAAAATAAATCAATATGCGTTCTCGGATGCTCAATCATCAAATGTACATCTAACGGCTTTGTTGTAGCACCCGCTATGTAACGCAAATCATTTAATGACATGGCATAATTCGGTACATAACGACCATCCATAATATCAATGTGGAAGGAATCAATTCCCCCTGCTTCTAATTCCCTTACTTCTTTCTCTAAATTGCCATAATTGGCACACATCATAGATGCTGTTAATTCAAACTTCATTTGTAACTTTCCTCTTCTATCTCTACTTGCTTCCCACTAAATGCAACACCATATTTTAACACACATGAAACATTCTGCTCTCTCATTCGCGTATCGTACTTACGTACATTAATCTGATGCAATGCTTCTATTGCCAATAA
>JAFYQA010000174.1 GCA_017547315.1 Roseburia sp.
GATGGATTATTTAAAAAACTTCAGATCGTTCCTGATTGGTGTTATCGGAAGTGGAAGAGAGAATAAAGAAAAAGGCTCACAATCGTGAGCCTTTTTCGTGTTTAAGTGGGATTCTAATGATTAATCAAGATAAATGATCTTAGATGTATCCGGCACGTGCGGAGTACCATCCGGGTTTGTCGGGTAACCAACTAACAGAGTTACACCTAATTCATAACCTTCCGGGATCAGCATTTCTTTGTATTTTGCACCAACTTCATGGTTGATGAGAACGGCTGCCATACCGCAGATAACATTGCCAAGGCCCAAGGAACTTGCTGCAAGAGCCATGTTTTCAGCAACGATACCGGTATCCATACCCTTGTCAGGACGCTGTGCGATTACGTACATGCAAGGTGCATTGTAAAATACTTTGCCGCCTCTGCTCATCATACGGTCATAAGCAGAACGATCTTCCTGCTCAGACAGCAGTTTCATCAGAGCATCATTCATTTCATCGATCAGAGCTTTGTTCTGTAACACAATGATCTTCCACGGCTGCTGATTCAGACCGCTCGGAGACTGAACACCTGCGAGTGCGATGGCTTCCACTTTTTCTTTTTCAATGGCTTCTCCTGTATAGCTGCGGCAGGAAAAACGGTTTTTCATGGTTTTTAATGTCTCGTTCATAATAAGAAATTCCTTTCTGTCATTTATTTATAAATCATTATTTTTTCGGTTTGATCGCCTGCGGAACGATGTCTTTCGGGATGCCGCATTCATATTTGCCGCCACCAAGACGTGTATGAAGCTCTTTCTTAGCAGCCTCGATCGTCTCCGGGGATTCGTACATATCGATCGCTGTAGCAGCCATAACTTTCGCGGAGAAGATCATACCTTTGTGAGCGATGGAAGATTTGCCCTGGGATGTCCACTGCCAAGTATGAGGAGGTGTTCCGGCAACTTCTGTAAGTCCCTGGAACTGAACGGTCGGACATACATAGCTTACATCACCAACGTCGGTGGAAGTAGACATACCGTTTTCTACATCTGCTAACGGCATAATGAAATCATAGAGGGCTGCATCGGCATACGGAGCCATAACTGCTTCTGCAGCAGCTTTGTTGCTCTTCTCGAAGTCCTTTAATAAATCCTGAATATCCAGTTTTTTATTGCCAAATGTTGCGTGGTACTCTGCAGCGATTGCCTGCTCTTCCGCTGTGAATCCTTCTCTTTCCACTTCAAGGGCATTCTTATACATGATTTCCTGCATGGTTGTATTATCAACCAGGTTGGAGCAAGCTTTGATGAATTCAAGTTCCATCTTTGTACCGGTCATAAGAGCAGCGCCCTTCGCGATATCATTAACACGCTCGAAGATTTCTTTCACCTGAGCATTTTTCGGTGCACGGATTAGGTAAAGAACTTCTGCGTACGGCTGAACAACGTTCGGGGAGAAACCGCCTGTGTTTGTGATCGCATAGTGAACTCTTGCCTCCTGGATGATGTGCTCTCTTAAGTACTGAACGCCTGTATTCATAAGTGCAACAGCGTCAAGAGCGGATCTTCCTTTTTCCGGAGAACCTGCAGCGTGAGAGGAGATACCGTAGAAACGGTAAGCTACCTGGTAGTTTGCAAGGGTACTTCCCACCCATACCTTATTTACATCACTCGGATGCCATGTAATAGCGAAATCTACATCATCAAATACGCCGTCTCTGGCCATGAATGCCTTACCGGAACCGCCTTCTTCACCCGGGCAGCCGAAGAACACAACTGTACCTTCTTTCCCGTTTTTCTCAAGATACTCTTTCATAGCGATAGCAGCGCCGATCGCACCGGTACCGAGAAGGTTATGACCACAGCCGTGACCGTTTGCACCTTCGACTAACGGTTTTTTCTCTACGCAGCCTGCTACCTGGCTGATACCGGAGAGTGCGTCGAACTCGCCAAGGAAACCGATGACCGGTTTACCGGAGCCAAAAGTACCTGTGAATGCTGTCGGGATGTTTGCTACGTTCTGTTTCACTTCGAAGCCTTCTTTTGTGAGAAGATCGCAAAGGATTTCCATAGATTTGTATTCAAGGAACGCTGTTTCCGGATTATCCCAGATCTGGTCACTTGCGTTGCAGAGTGTTTCACGTTCTCTGTCGATCGTCATAAGGGCCTCTTTTTTGGTGATTGTCATAATACATTACCTCTTTCTTTATATATGACACGTTATAAAGTTCCGAATAGACATTGTTGTCCCATAATTAAATTTTAACATAGCAGATACATCTTGGGAAGCGAATGATAGAGAAATTTGCTTGCCTAAAAATCCACTTAAAAACTAAACTCAGCCTCTGTATATTCGGTGAAACGTTATGCAGAGGCTATTTTTATTTAATGGATTATGTTATTATAGAAATAGGGAAGCAGTTCGATAAATAAGAATTTGTGAGGCAATATGAAATGAAATCAACACAAGAGAAAGTAGATGTTTTATCAAAATTAGCAGCAAAGTTTAATAAAGAAGGGATTGTATGGGCCGTAGGTGGTTCCCTTTTATTATATTTTAAAGGTTATGTTGAAAATTTTAATGATCTTGATATTATGGTTACAGATGTCGATGCTATAAAAATGGAAAATATTTTAAAATCCTATGGAAAAATGTTACCATTAAAAAAAGAAAATTGTGACACAAAAGTTAGATATGAAACAAAACATTTTAGAGAATTTATAGTAAATGATGTTGATGTAGATATGATGGGAGGGCTTATTATTGTAAGCAATGGTGAAGTATATGATTGTGATTTGAAGCAATCGCAAATTGTGGAATACGTTGATGTGAATGGACAAAAAGTTCCTCTTCATTCGGTGACATTGTGGAGAAAGTATTATGCTTTGATGGGCAGAGATAACAAGGTAGAAATTATTGACCACGGTTTGTCAGATTAACAAATTCCAATTTGTGATGTGTTTATTGAATACAAATAAGTATAATTGATAATATAAAACCCACTTACGCAGGTAACGGAGAACCTTACCACAAGTAAAGAGATTTTTTGACAGCCGTCATTATTGCGAGTAATGGCGGCTATTTTTATTGACAAGCCGCCTGGCTCTGGTTTCTCATGTGGAGTAGTATATCATAAATGAAGAATGGGAACGAGTGTTCATAGATACTAAAAGTAATATTTGTGGTAGAATGAAGATAGACAAATAAGAATTTTAATGAAATGTAAATGTAATTAATAAATCCTGCCCACTGAAATATCGTAGGCAGGATTTATTATTAATCAAGTTTGTCTTGACTATATTTATTACATAAATCTATAAAAAGCTGCATTAAAGGACTGATCCATTTGCTCTTATGATGTGCACAGACAGCAGTGATATACGGATGATTAATTGTGGTTGCTATTTCCACTAATGTACCGATGTCAAGTTCCTGTTGAACTGCAAAACGGGGTAGGTATGTAATTCCTACATCGCTTTCGACCAGATTTTTTATTGTTGGAATACTCCATAGTTCGATTGTGTGATCCATAAGTATAGAATTGAGGCGCAGATACTCCTCATACATTTGACGGAAGATGCAGTTAGGTTCGTTAATAATAAAGGGAAGCGGAATTTGACGATCCGGTGTGATAAAGTCAGGGTGACTTTCCTTTGTGTGAGGCGAAGCGACAAGAACCGTTTCGAATTCACCGATGGTGTAGGTTTGCAGATTGGAACCGAATCCGCCAACATCTTCATAAAAGACACCAAGATCCAAGGTTCCGTTTAACAGTTCATCTCGGATATCATAACAGTTCATAGAACGGATAAAAAGCCGAGCCTTTGGAGCTATTCGGTGAAATTCTTTCAGGATTTTTGGGAGCTGAAAACATAAGAGCGTTTCGCCAACTCCGATATGCAGATCACCACGACATTCTTTTAGGTCATTTTCGAAATTGCGCATCTGATTTACCGAATCTAAAACATTATTTACATAAGGAATGAGTTGTTCTCCGGCTTTTGTCAAAACCATGCGCCGTCCGAGTTTTTCAAAGAGTTTTGTGTTCAATTCCTGCTCTAACTGAGCTATTTGAAAGGTAATTGTGGATTGGGTATAATTTAGGCGATTTGCAGCACCGGTAAAACTGCCTTCTTCGACAATAACACGGAATGTATTTAAGTATTTAATATCCATAGTTCTCCCTATCATTGAATATAAGGTCAATATTTCGGAAAAAATGAAGAATAACATTAAAAGATTCAGATTGTTTGAAGCTGAGCTCTGGTGTATTATATCATAAAAGGAAGAATAAAACAATTACAGTAAAGAATTTGGGAGGGAAATATATGATTTTAAGAAAAGCAAGAAAAGGTGAAGAACACGCTGCTTATCAGTGTATTGAAGATGCAAGAGTGTACCATAAGTCTCTTGGTTTTGTACAGTGGCATCCAAACTATCCAACGCTCTCTACCATTGAAGGTGATGTGAACAACGGAACCGGATTTGTTTTTGGAGAGGATGATGTCATTTTAGGTTACTGTTGTATAATTATTGGCGATGAGCCGGCCTACCATGTGATCGATGGCACATGGAAAACAGACAGACCGTACGCAGTAGTACATAGAATGGCATTTTCTGAGCAGGCCAGAGGAAAAGGCTTATCCGGAAAAGCGTTTGCACTGATCAAAGAATTCTGCTTTGAAAATGGCATTGAGGCTATCCGTGTAGATACTCAGGATGAGAATAAAGTAATGCAGCATATTCTCGAGCGTGAAGAATTTGCGTATTGTGGACTGGTTACTTTCGA
>JAFYQA010000175.1 GCA_017547315.1 Roseburia sp.
GCTTCTACTGCTTTATCCGTTGCTTTCTTCATACCACGGCGAAGAACGATAGGATTTGCACCTGCTTCAAGGTTCTTCATACCTTCCTGAATCATAGCCTGTGCTAAAACTGTTGCTGTTGTAGTACCATCACCAGCTACATCATTTGTCTTAGTAGCAACTTCTTTTACTAACTGTGCACCCATGTTCTCAAATGCATCTTCTAATTCGATTTCTTTTGCGATTGTCACACCATCGTTTGTGATAAGTGGAGCACCGTAAGATTTATCTAATACTACGTTTCTTCCTTTTGGACCAATTGTTACACGTACTGTGTTTGCTAATTTATCAACACCAGCACCTAATGCTGCTCTGGCTTCTGAGCCATATTTAATTTCCTTTGCCATCTTAAATTCCCTCTCATTCCTTCTTAAAAATTATGCTTCAACTACTGCAAGAATATCATTCTGCTTTACAACGATATACTCTACGCCGTCTAATTTTACTTCTGTACCTGCATATTTAGAGTAGATAACTTTCTGACCTACTGTAACCTGCATTACAACTTCTTTCCCATCTACCATACCGCCAGGACCAACTGCGATAACTTCTGCTTCCTGTGGTTTTTCCTGTGCACTGCTTGTAAGAATAATGCCAGACTTTGTAGTCTCTTCTGCTTCACACTGTTTTAAAACAACTCTGTCTCCTAATGGTACTAATCTCATAATAATCCTCCTAAATGGCCATTTATTAGCACTCCTTTCTTTTGAGTGCTAACCGATAGTCCTATGATATGTTTTTACTTTAAAATCCGCAACTAAATATATTTCTATTTATTTGCATTTTTTACCATTTTTATTCGTTTTTTCTCATTTTTTCTCTTGTTTTTTCATCTTTGCATGTTTTATTTATTTTTTAGAAATTTTAGAGCTTTCTAATTTTTCCCTTAAATACTCTTCTACAGCGTTCTTTCCAGTCTTAAATAATAATTTTATTGCATGCGCCAAAAGCTCCTGCGTACCTGCCGGAAGATTTTTTCTGATTTTGTTCGCTTCCTGTAAATCAGAAAACTTCAAATGTGTAAAATCATCTACTGTACGAATATTTAACTCATCTAAAATCTCAAACACCGCTTCTACAATAATTTCTCGTTGTACTGCATCTAACTCCATTAACCAAGCCCGCATCGTTTCATCGATAAAAACACTCTGTTCTGCCACTTTATCCGTGTACACGAAACGTGTTCCTAAGACCTCCCAAGACATCGCATCGTGCTGCCCCATACCTACATTCGTACTTTTTACGACTTCAACGTCCTCTTCGTGCTCTAATATCAATCCTACAATACTAGACTCCGGAATAATGGTCTTAATTTTAGGAAGCATCTCCTGGTAAGCTTCGCTTGCCACCATCTCTTTGCTAAATCCCGGTCCATCATTACTATACACTGAAATAATTTTACGTTTGATAATCGGACGACAATGTACCGCCGAATAAACAGCCAGATTACCGCCTTTTGAATGGCCACCTACTCTGACTCTCCACTGACCAATACCTACCATATTATTTAAATATGCTACTGCCTTCCGCTGTCCCGGAGTAGCAGAAAGATAACCCATGTTAAAATTCTCTCGCCAGCCTACGATCGTATCGTCTGTACCGCTAAATGCCACAAAAAGGCTTCTATCTCCTAAATACACACACAATACGGCAAACTGTGACTGTTCCTCTATACTGATGTCATTCACATAACCGCCTAGTAATGCATCCTTATAACGCTCTGACTCTGCCATTTTTTTCAGCACATACATAGCCGTCTTTGTCATAGAGACTTTCTCTAAAATTTTCTGTTCATCATGCGTTGCAAAGAAAATACGCGAAGCTTCTGCTACTCTGATTTTCTCCCTGCTTTCCGGCCCCGGAACAATGCCTTCCAAATCCACGTACACAAGCTGGGATAATAACAAATTATCAACCTCATTAAATGGCGACTGGTCAAAAGTCAAATCACCTCTCCAGTCCAGATAATCCAAAATATTTGCCATTCTACCCTATCCTTTCCTACCAAAACAATCTATTCGCACGATGATTAAATTAGACCATAATATTTTAGCCCATTTGCGATTCCATCATCCTCTACACCGGTTGTTACATACTCTGCTACCGCCTGTACTTCTGCGTCACCATCCCCCATTGCTATGCCATGGGCTACAAACTGTAACATTTCTAAATCGTTGGCACTATCTCCAAACGCATACGTCTCCTCTAACGCAATGTCAAAAAGTTCACACACCTTTTCTATACCGGTAGCTTTGCTATAACCTGTCGGAATCACTTCAAACACCTTATCTCCGGTATGTACTACCATGTTAAAACCTTCACCCAAATCCTCTGCGAGCTTTTCCAAATCAATACCATGTGTCTCTGCACTAAATTTATTGATAAAAATCTCCGCCGGATTCTCTGGAATCACCCGTACATCTTCCCCTAATTCTTCTCTAAGATAAATCACATACGGATCATCCGAAAAATCTCCATCATTGACATAGATATACTTCGGACCTTCTAATACCACTGGCATCTCATGCGCTTTTGCTACTGCAAGCAGATGTGCAATCTGATCTTCTTTTAACAATACCTCAAATACCACTTCTTTATGAAAATCAATATGTGTTCCACAGGAAGCAATCACTCCGTCAAATCCAATATCTAATAATTCCTGATTACGAATATTCGCACGGCTTCTACCACTACAGATAAATGCTAAATGTCCCGCTTCCCGCAGTTTTCGAATCGCCTCTATTGTACTTGGCTGAATCTGACAATATCTGTTCCATAATGTTCCATCAATGTCAAAAAACACTGCTTTTCTCATGTTTCTTCCTCTTTCCTATAAATATGTAGCTTATTATAGCGTCTTTTCCAAAGATTGTCATTTATTATTTTCTTAAATTTTTATAACCAAAAAAACCAAAGAAATACAAAAAGGACGATTGATATATTCACATTCATAATCGTCCTTTTCTTTACATTCCTCTGGTTCTTAGACCTCAATAATTAATTTTTCCAAATGCTCTTTTGACAACTCTATTTTGTGCTCACAACATTCTTTTTGTGAGGATAAGAGTGATAAAACATCCTGAATCTGCCCTCTCAGTAACATAACATTTCCCTTGGCAGTACGAATACGCTCAATATCCACCACACTCATCGTATTCCCAACGACATAACTGGTATATATTCCATTTCCGAACTCATAAACTACATTTAAATTCTCCTGAATCTTCCTACCTTCTGATATAAGCTCCAACTTCTGTGTAAATGCTCTTAATAGTGGCTGTATCTGAGTCACCTGCTTTTGTGCCTGACTTAACAATTCTGATTTTTGAATTCCCAATGACCTCTGAGAAGTCTGTGCTATTGCATATTTTTCTGCTGTACTTAATGTTTCCTGCACTTTGTTTGCCTGCTCTAATATCGTCTCTCCCAGCTTTTCTGTCTCTTCAAGTAATGCCTGCTGCTCTTTTTGCAATGCCAGTTCTTTTTCTGCTTGTAAGACTTTTCTTTCCGCTTCTAGACCGGTATGTTCCAGCAAACGACGCTTTCCCTGCAACAGTTTCTCAAACTTCTCTTCATACCCCTCTAAGGTAGCCAGTTCCGTTTCTTTTAATTCAATACTACGTTTTACATTTTCCACTTCTAAAAAAGCCTGTTCATACTGCTGTGTGGCATCCAATGCCTCTGCACGTTCCTTTTTTAGCTTTTCTTCTTTCTTACCAACGATACTATAAAAAAGCGAAGTAATTCCTCTCTTTTCTAATCGCTCTACATCCTTCTGCTCAGCTAGTTTTCTTTCTGACAGTTCTTTTACTTTCGCATCCAATTCCTGCCTTCTTGCCCGCAGGATCAGTAATTCCTTAGAAATCGTTCGCTTTCGAATTACCTTTGTATGAATATCTTTTAACTGTGCATCCTGTGCCATTTCTTACCTCGTCTCTACCATCGAAACATTCTTTTTTCAATACAATATCTTCTTTTATTGAAACATCTTTTTTAACTCTTCGTAATTCTGTGCTGTAATCAATGCTGTTTCTTCTATTCCCTTAAACTTCACAATATACGTCCATCGCCCATAAGGTTCAATCTTAGAAATCATTGATAAATTAATTATGTAGGATTTATGGCAACGCATAAAATCATTTGGTGATAACTTTTCTTCGATGTCCCCTAAACCAATCGATGTCCGGTATGTCTCCTCTTTTGTCACAATATGAGTAGCACTTTCCACACGTTCGATGAAAATGATATCACTTTTATCAACAAAGGAAATCTGCTCTTTTCCTTTAATTAAAAGCTTCTCCTTATGAAGTTCTAAATGTTCTGCTTCTGCCGTGTCTCTACGTTCTTCCTCTATGCTATTATCCCTGATACGAGCGAGGGTTTTATTCACACGCTCTACGTTAAAAGGCTTCACGATGTAGTCGAATGCATAGATTTCAAATGCATTCGCCATATACTCACTATGGGCTGTCGCAAATACTACTTTTAACTTCGGATTAAGGGCAAGGAGCACTTTGACGCACTCCAAGCCGCTTTCACCATTCAAATCAATATCTGCAAATACCACGTCTGCCCGGTACTTCGTATATTCTGTAACCGCCGTAGCAAAATCACCTGCTTCTGCCACTACCTCGAAACCTTCCTGCTTCTCTACAATTTTACATAAAAGTTTCCTAATCTGCGGTTCATCCTCAATAATCATTACCTTTATCATCACTTATCTCCGCATCGTCATTCCTGACAATTCTCTTTATGTTCCAGCAACATCCACATCTTTTGAGGATGTCGTACTTATTTTTCTACACTCTGTGCATAAGCATTCGCACCGGTACCGATGTCATTTTTCATTTTCGTATCAGCCTGCACGTTCTGCATTTTGTAATAATCCATGACGCCAAGTTTTCCACTTCTTAAAGCTTCTGCCATTGCTCTTGGAATCTCTGCTTCTGCTTTTACAACTTCTGCTCTCATCTCCTGCTCTAAGGCAACCGCCATCGCACGACGTTCCTCTGCTCTCGCCTGCGCAATCTTATTATCCGCTTCTGCCTGCAGACTCTTTAAGTTTGCACCAATGTTACGTCCGATGTCAATATCTGCAATGTCAATTGAGATAATTTCGTATGCAGTACCGGAATCCAAACCTTTTCCTAAAATCAATTTTGAAATTTCATCCGGATTTTCTAATACTTCGCTATGCGTCTGTGCTGAACCTACCGTTGTAACGATACCTTCACCGATACGAGCTAAAATGGTATCCTCACCTGCACCACCGATTAAACGCTCGATATTGGTACGAACAGTTACTCTTGCTTTTACTAAAAGCTCGATACCGTCTTTTGCTACTGCAGAAACCAATGTGGTCTCTACTACCTTCGGTGTAACGCTCATACGAACCGCTTCAAATACGTCACGTCCCGCCAAATCAATTGCAGATGCCTGTTCAAAAGAAAGTTCAATCCCTGCACGTTCTGCTGCGATTAATGCATTTACCACTTTATCCACATTACCGCCTGCTAAATGGTGTGCTTCTAACTGATTTACTTTAATCTGTAATCCTGCTTTCGTAGCTTTAATTAATGCTAATACAATTCTCGCCGGTGCGACACGACGTAAACGCATACCGATTAAGTCCAAAATACCAATTTTCACATCGGATGCGATTGCAGAAATCCATAATCCAACCGGAACGAATACGAAAAATAATACTACCAATAACGCTACTAACCCGATTACTACAATTTTGCCTACCATAACATTTCCTCCTAAACATTTCCTTCATTAAATATTTTTTATTTTTCTTTTATAATCAGCGTGTTTCCTTGCACACGGATAATCTGAATCATACTTCCTTTTGCTATGTATTTACCGTCAGAGCGGACATCAAATTCAACACCATCGATATTACACTTTCCCGCCGGTCTAAGATCAGTAGATGCTACACCCTCTTTTCCTATCAGATATTCCAAATCAGATGCACTTAGATATCCTCTCTGTCCCTTCATCTCTTCCTGTAGCACGATTGGTGCTTTCATTTTTTTCATATGAAACAGCGATAAAATCACTGCAAACATAATAGCCAGAAAAATCACTACAACTACGGTAATCGTCAGTCCCTGTTCCACATCCTTTGCGGTACAAAAAATTCCACCCAGCAGACATGCGCCACCGATAATTCCAGGTGCTCCAAATCCCGGTATTATCATTTCTACTCCTACTAGGATAAATCCTGCTATTAAAAGCAACATACCAATCATCATTAATCCATCCATGTTTTCACCCCTTTCCTATTCCTTTTTAAACTTAACAACAAATACCGTTTCCTTTTCGTCCGAAGTAACGGAAATACTACCTGCATTTTCTTTTAGTACATTTTGAACAATGAAAAGGCCCATCCCATGTCCGTCTCCCCGTTTCGTCGTAAATCCCTGGACAAACATCTTCTCCTGCACATCCTCAGAAATCCTCGGTCCATTATTACTGATTGAAAACACATATGCTTCTTTTGTCTCTGTGACATCAATCTCGATTCTCTTCGCATCGATGGCTTCCTCTAATGCAGTCATAGCGTTATCAATCAGATTCGATAATACTTTACATATTTCCCAGTCTGCTACTCGAAGTTCTTTTAAGTCTGACTTTACTTCCACATACACATCAATACCTTTACCTTCTGCCTCACCCATCTTCGCCTTTAACAAGGCATTAATGGCAGGTTTCGATGTCTTTAGCGCTTTCCCCGTTTTTAACATGTCTTTATACACTGGTTCTAGATAATTATGTAAGTCCTCGTATTCTTCTAACTCCATCATACCGTATACCACCTGCAGATGATTTAGATAGTCATGACGCTGCGCCCTTAGTGTACTATTCAATTCTTCCAGATTCCGATAACTTTCCATCAATGCATCGTAATTACTTTTTAACCGAATCAACATTTTTAAAAGTATCATCATACAGACTGCCAATGCTATTATCACGCTAAGGCAAAGTACTAAATTTATTTTCATCGATATTTCCTTCCCTTCATGGTCTTAGCTTACCAAATTCTACTCATTTCGGTAGATATATTTCTTATATTATACATTTTTCACACTGAAATGACAAAAATTAATAAGGCTTAGTCTACAAATATTGAAAAAACCAATACTTATAAACTAAGCCCTATTTTATAACCGACTTTGCTAACGCATTCGATTAGTATCTTTTATATAATTCTTCGTATTCTCTAGCTGAACGCTCCCATGAGAAATCCTGTTTCATCGCGCGTTTTACCATAGCATCCCATTCTTTACGATCATCATAGTACACTTTTAAACTATAACGAATTGTGTCTAACATCTCATGTGCATTGTAATTCTTAAATGAGAATCCAGTTCCGGTATGCTCATATTCATTATAAGCTTCTACGGTATCTTTTAAACCACCGGTTTCTCTTACGATTGGTAATGTACCGTAACGCATACTCATAAGCTGGCTGAGTCCGCATGGCTCAAATAACGATGGCATTAAGAAACTGTCACAAGAAGCATAAATACGATGTGCCAATTCTTCCGAATAACCGATGTACGCCTTAATCTGATTCGGATATTTATTCTCAAAGTAGCGGAACATCTCTTCGTAACGTCCTTCACCGGTTCCTAACACGATAATCTGAATCTTCGCAGTCTGAAGCAATTCTTCCATAATGTAAGCAACCAAATCCAGACCTTTCTGGTCAGTAAGACGTCCTACCATACCCATTAAATAGGTACCTTCTTCTTCCGGTAATGCAAACTCCTTCTGAAGTGCCAGTTTGTTTGCTTTTTTACCAGTTTTTACATTTGTCACCTTAAAGTTCTTAGCAATACCCGGGTCTGTCTCTGAATTAAACACATCATAATCAAGACCATTTACAATGCCATATACATCATTGCTTCTGGCAGAAAGTAATCCATGTAAACCTTCTCCGCCTTCTGGTGTCATAATCTCATTGGCATAAGTCTTACTTACTGTAGTGATTGCATTTGCATAAACCAAACCACCCTTTAAGTAATTCGCTTCACCATAAGCTTCTAATTTATCATCGGTAAAAATGTGTGGTGGTAAACCAGTAATATCCTTAACCTCAGAAAGCATCCAGCGTCCCTGGAACTTTAAGTTGTGAATAGAAAATACCGTTCTCATTCCTGCATAATATTCCTGAGATCCGTACAAAGTACGTAAAAATACCGGAATAAGTCCGGTCTGCCAATCATGACAGTGAATAATCTCTGGGCAGAAATCGATATATGGCAACGCCTCTAATACTGCTTTTGAGAAAAATGCAAACTTCTCGATATCTTCATAAATCTGATTATATGGTTTGTCACCAGCAAAATAGAATTCATTGTCAACAAAATAATATGTAACACCATCCTGCTTTGTCTCATAAATACCTACATACTGTTTTCTCCATCCCAGTTCAACCCAAAGATGACATTTAAAGCAAAGCTGATCCTCGAAACGTGAATTCATACAGAGATACTTCGGAAGAATGATACGCACATCAAATTCTTCTTTATTTATGTATTTTGGCAATGAACCAGTTACGTCTGCAAGTCCGCCGGTTTTTATAAAAGGAACAGCTTCTGAAGTTGCAAATAATATTTTTTTCATAATTAAACCCTCCAACCAAATTTTACACAATCTTTAGGCTTATTATAATACTTTTTTCCTATAATTTAAAGTAGCAAAACAAATATTAGAACATTTTATAATCAAGTCGAATTCTATCTGTAATCAACGCAATAAATTCTGAATTGGTCGGTTTTCCCTTTCCTCGATTGATCGTATAACCAAACATATCATCCAACGTATCCATTCTGCCTCTACTCCATGCCACCTCAATTGCATGTCTAATTGCACGTTCAACACGGCTGGGTGTCGTCTGGTACTTCTTGGCAATTGTCGGATATAATACTTTCGTAATCGAATTCAACATATCCATGTCCTTTACAGACATCACTATCGCATCTCTTAAGTACTGATATCCCTTAATATGTGCCGGTACCCCTACCTCATGAATAATTTCCGTTACATCATTCTCCAAATCTTCTTCTGTCTTTTCTACTTTCTTCTCTGTTTTGACAGTAAAATTCGGCAAAATCTCCGACTTTTTCTCTGGCTCCACTTTCTTGGTACGTTTGATTCTGCTAATAATCATATTTTCATCAAAAGGCTTCATAATATAATAGTCAGCTCCCAGATTAAATGCATCCTCCGTTACCCTGTCCTGACCGATTGCACTTACCATAATAAAAGTTGGTATCTTTTTCAGTGTTTTGTCCTGATTTACTTTATCAAGTACACCCAAACCATCTAATTTCGGCATAACAATATCTAATAAAACGACGTCTGGTTCCTCATCTTTGATAATTTTATAAATATCTTCTCCGTTTCTGGCAGTTCCTACTACATCCAGTTCTTTATCATTTGCAACGATGTCTTCCAATAATCCCAACATTAATTCATTATCTTCTGCAATCGCTACTGTTATTTTTTCCATAAATCCTCCTTGATACGGTATGCGGTCTTGTTATACTTACACCACACTTCTTCTATACACGCACAAAATGCCGTTTTATAACTAATTATTAATTCTTTAGACATTTGTAGATTATATAACATCTTTAGACAAAAAGAAAGAGTTCATTTAAAAAAACGAACTCTTTCGAAAACAACTACTGTTACACAATCCTTGCACATTTTGTCCGTTTTACTTACAAAACGATGATAAATGTAACTGTTTATAAATTTTGTCGAAAAACGTCAGCAAGAGAATTTATCTGTTTTCTATCACTTCAAAACCATTACGTCCATTTGCTTTTACCTGATAAAGTGCCTTATCTGCCATAGCCATCATATCTGCTAACTCTACGGCTTCTTTTGGAACAAAACAACAATATCCTTGCGAAATACTAATCTCCGGTATTACTTTCGAATTAATATTCTCCATATGGAGATCAAAAATACTCTTCTTGATCACCTCTGCCATATGCAAAATCTGCTCTTTATTCGCATTCTTCACTAAAATAACAAATTCATCTCCGCCAAAACGATATACACTACCTATCCCCTCTGTTTTGGTGCGAAGTACTTCTGCAATTTTACGTAAGCAGTCATCACCTGCCAAATGTCCATAGGTATCGTTCATCTGCTTAAAGCAATCGATATCCAACACACCAATCGCCATCATACTACCCGCTTGTCGTGATGAATTCAACAATTCATTACAATCCTCTTCTAACTTATAACGATTTCCCAGATGCGTTAAGGAGTCTGTATGAGACATCTGCTCTGCCACTCGACGTTCTACTTCTTTTTCTTGAAGTTCGATTTTAATATCAATGGCTGCTGCACGTTCTTTATCTTCTACTATTTTCTGCTTATGATACAATTCTGCATGATCTACACAAAGATGGATGTAACGACTCATATCATCAATTGTTTTATAATAATCCATCCACATTTCTGTCAAAACTAAATGATAATAGATGCTGTCATGATGCAACGTATACATCTCAAATACCTTGATAATACGCTTCCAATTGTCGTACTCCTTCATCTCACGTAACAGCCTACAAACCGATAGCATATTCTCTACATAGTCGGAAGAACTCTTATCATTTAACGCACCTTCTAATATCTCCTCTAAATGATCCCTTACCAGTTCTTCCTTTCCTTGTAACCAATACAGCCAGTATTGAGATATCATAAGTCCAAATGAATACTCGCTATTTTCTTCTAATTCAATATATGGCAATGCCTTTTCCAGATAAGCTTCTGCCTGCTTGAAATTCTTTAACGCAGTATACGACATCAACAAATTCAAATAAGTTACAAGCTTCCAGGTAGTAAAGTTTTCTTCTTTTTGTACCCGTTCGGACTCCAATTCTTTTTCTGCACGAAGAAAATAAGCGATTGACCTTTCGTATTCGTTTAATTCCATATAACGAGAGCCAATATTATTATAAAATAATAACGTAATATGTGAAAAATTATTCTGAATCGAGCATGCTAACCCCTCTAGATAATAATCCACCGCCATCGTCTCATTTCCCAATGCTCCATAAATAACCCCAAGCAGGTTCAAACATCTAGCATACATTTCTAAACTTTTAGCTTCTTTAAAATGATTAATCGCCTGTTGAATAGACAATGCTGCTTCATCCAACTTACGCTCTGCTAATGCAGCACGTCCCTCTTTTGCATATTCATGTGCCAATTCTTCTAATTTCTCTCTACTATACTCCATATAAACTCACTTTTTATCCACTAAATAATTACAAACCTACATTAACCCCTGTACCAGAATAATGACAATCAATACCGGTATCACAAACTGGAAATATCCTTTTAGCTGACGCGGCATCTTAAGCCCCTCTCCGGTATTCACTTCTTCTAAATATTTATCAAATCCCCATCCCCACTTGCTCACACAAAACAGCAAATATACCAGTGAGCCAATCGGCAACAATAAATTCGATACAATGAAATCTTCTGTATCTAACACATTTCTACTACCGATAATCCGTAAAGTATCCCATACGTTATATCCAAGCACGCATGGCATACTTGCAAGTAAAATGAAAATACAATTAACAATAGAAGCTTTCTTCAAATCCCAACCAAACATATCGCCACAACTTGCCAGCAAATTCTGGAACACCGCTACCACTGTCGAAAAACTTGCGAAAATCATAAATAAGAAGAATAAAGCTCCCCAGATTCTGCCACCTGCCATATTTACAAATACATTCGGTAATGTAACAAATATCAGCTGCGGACCAGCATCCGGCTGTACCCCAAACGCAAAACACGCTGGAAAAATAATCAAACCTGCTGTGACAGCCACAAACGTATCTAATAAACAAATACGCACTGCTTCACCGCCTAATGTATGGTCTTTCGACATATAACTTCCAAAAATCTCCATCGCTGCAATTCCTAGACTCAATGTAAAGAAAGCCTGATTCATAGCCGCTGTAATTACTTTTCCAAGACCAATCTCTGTTGCTTTTTCAAAATTAGGTAACAAATAAAATTTTAGGCCTTCTCCGCCACCCGGCAAAGTAATACTATGTACTGCCAAAATTACAATCAAC
>JAFYQA010000176.1 GCA_017547315.1 Roseburia sp.
GCACAGTTGCCTGTGATACGACGAGGAAGAATTTTACCTCTTTCAGAGATGTATCTCTTTAACTTGTTTGTATCCTTGTAATCGATTACGTTATCTTTACCACAGAATACACAAACTTTTTTTCTTCTATGCATTGGACGTCTCTTCATTGGAGCGCCATCTTTATCTGCTGCTTTATTGAAAGCCATGATTATTACCTCCTGTTAGGTTTAATTAAATGGTAACTCTTCATCAATTCCATCCGGAATATTCATGAAGCCATCGCCAGCCGCACTGCTTGGAGCTGGTCTGTCAATTGGTGTGAAACCGCTGTTATTATCACTAGCGCCTTTGCTTTCTGCAAATTCACACTCATCTACAACGATGTCTGTTGTATATACTTTGGTACCGTCAGCCTTCGTATAGCTGCCTGTCTGAATATGACCTACGATAGCAATCTTTGTGCCTTTGCGGAGATACTTCTCTGCAAACTCACCGAGACGTCCAAATGCTACACAGTTGATAAAATCAGCTGTCTGCTGGTCTCCATCTCTTCTGCCTCTACGGTCAACTGCCAAACTATATCTTGCAACAGCCATTGCCTGTTCACCCTGTGAGTAACGTACTTCAGGGTCTCTTGTCAATCGTCCCATGAGAATAACTTTATTCATATACGATTTCCTCTCTTCTATCGAACCGTTTTCAGTTCAAAGAATGACATTGTTCAAAAGTGAACAATATAAAACAACTTATTAAGCTTCTTTCTTAACAACTAAGAAACGAAGTACGTTGTCCATGATACGAACGTCCTGTTCAACTGCTGCTGGTGTTGTAGCAGCTGCTTCGAACTGGATGAAGTAGTAGTAGCCTTCGCTCATTTTCTGGATTTCGTAAGCTAATTTCTTCTTACCTGTCTCCTCTACTTCTGTTACAGTACCGCCAGCACGAGTGATGTACTCTTTTGCTTTCTCTACTGTAGCTGTTCTCGCATCATCTTCAATCTTTGCACTTACAACGAGTGCTAATTCATACTTATTCATGCGATTTTTCCTCCTTTTGGTCTCTGGCCCACCACTCAATGAAGTGAGCAAGGATATTTGATATTGTTCTATTTACGAACAAGCTATCATTATCAATTATAATATATCACAATTTCACATTATATCATAACTAAACAAGCATTTCAAGCCTTTTTTTGCAGTTCTTTGGTATTTTTTTCTACTAATTTGCGGGCAATCATGATCTGATGTCCACATCCCATACATTTCAAACGAAAATCAGCCCCAACACGTAAAATCTCCCATTCACTGCTTCCACATGGATGACCTTTTTTCAAACGTACAATATCTCCTACTTCATAATTATATTGATTCATAACTTCACTCCCATTTTTCTGCAACCCGTCTCTATACTACTTTTTCAAAAAAGCATCTTCTTTTATAGTACTGCGACTAGCTTACGATTTCATACTGCATCATTTCATATTTCAAACGGCTTCCTTCCGTAATCTCAGCCGGTAAAAGCGCACGTGCCACTAACTTCAAATCTCCGTTTGGTTCTTCTTCTTTTCTCAGATTAGCATAATCACCATCAATACTTGCTACAATATAATAAATAGCTTCAAACATTTTTCTAACTCTCCCTTATCCAAATTAAAATTATAAAATCCTCTACACTTCTAATTTTTAATATCAATCTCAGAAAACACTTCTCCCAATCCACACTGTAAAAGTAAATCTGCCTTCCCATCCATTGGTGTAGTAGATTTGTTAATTAACACCAGCTTATTTCCTCTATAATAATTGATTAAACCTGCCGCCGGATATACCGCCAAAGATGTTCCACCGATAATTAACATATCTGCATGGCCAATATAAAAAACTGCATCATCCAACGTCTGTTGATCTAACCCTTCCTCATACAATACCACATCCGGTTTAATCTGACCACCGCAATCGTCACAGGTTGGGACACCTTCCGCATCTTGAATGTATGCAGCGTCAAAACCTTTTCCACATTTACGACAATAATTGCGATGTGTACTTCCATGAAGCTCCAACACGCGCTTGCTACCCGCCAGTTGATGTAATCCATCAATATTCTGTGTGATAACCGCTTTTAATTTCCCTGCTGCTTCCAACTCTGCCAGCTTTAGGTGCGTCACATTCGGTTTCACATCAAGGCATATCATTTTATCCTTATAAAAACGATAAAATTCGTCTGTGTGTCTCATATAGAAAGAATGACTCAGAATCGTCTCCGGTGGAAAATCATACTTCTGATTATAAAGTCCATCCACACTCCGAAAATCTGGTATCCCGCTTTCAGTCGATACACCTGCACCACCAAAAAATACGATATTATCAGATTCTTGTACCATCTGTAAAAATTTCTCTATCTCTGCTGTCATAACTACCACCGTCCTATCCGGCAAAACTTTCCAAAATCCTGTTACCACTTGATTATAGCGGAAAATGTTTTGTTATACAATCATATTTGCCACTTTAACGCGTCAAACCATTAGACAAACAATCTTTTTTATGCTATGCTTTTTAAGCTATCAGGAAGTATTTCTGACGCTGCTATTTTGATTAAAATATGAAGGACTATTTATATATGAAGATAATTACATTTTTTTATAACTTATTATGGGGCGATTTGATTACTATCCCCCTACCGGATGGATCTTCCATCGGACTTTCTCTGTTGGTTATGATTTTGATTCCTACCGGTATTTATTTTACGATCCGTACAAAATTCCTTCCATTCCGCTGTTTTCCAGAGATGCTACGTATCTCCATCGAAAGACAGACCGGCGGTAAAACGGATGCGATTTCTGGTTTACAGGCACTGATTGTATCTACCGCAACCCGCGTCGGTATGGGTAATATGGTTGGTGTCGTGGCGGCTATCTCGGCAGGTGGTGCAGGTGCCGTATTCTGGATGTGGGTAATGGCTCTCATCGGTTCTTCTACCGCTTACGTTGAAGCGACCTTAGCCCAGCTTCACAAAGAAAAAGACCCTCTTTACGGTGGTTACCGCGGTGGTCCTGCTTATTACATTCACAACTTTTTTAACAACGGAAAAGTAAAACGTTATAGCATCATCGCGATATTATTTGCATTGTCGGGACTCCTATGCTGGGGCGGTGTCAGCCAGGTTATCAGCAACTCCGTATCCTCTTCTTTCTACAATGCATTCGCTATTCCACCGATTGTATCTACTGTGATTTTAGTAGCACTAGCTGCGTTTGTAGTTTTGAAAAAGAATGCCTCTGTTAAGGTTTTAGATATTTTAGTACCTGTGATGGCTGCGTTTTATTTTATGATTGCTGTATTCGTAATTATTAAAAATGCCCAACTATTGCCGGAAGTATTTACAAGAATTTTTGAAGAAGCTTTCGGTCTGCGCCAGATTGTCGGCGGTGGTTTTGGTGCCGCTTTAATGAATGGTGTAAAACGTGGTTTATTCTCCAACGAAGCAGGTTCCGGTTCCGCTCCTTGTGCAGCTGCAGCTTCCAATGTGTCACATCCTGCAAAAGCTGGTCTGTTTCAGGCATTTGGTGTGTTCATTGATACGATTGTTATCTGTAGTTGTACTGCTATGATTTTATTGCTTGCTCCGGCCGAGTTGTTGGAACAATTCTCCGGCATGCCACTTTTACAGTCTGCTATGTATCACCATTTTGGTTATGTGGGAGTCATATTTACTGCAATTACTTTGTGGTTTTTCAGCTTTTCTACCTTTATTGGAATTTTATACTACGCACGTTCTAACGTGGCCTATCTATTCGGAGACAACTGGTGGTCACAGAACCTTTACAAGATTTTTGCTCTAGTGATGCTTTTTATCGGCGGACTTGCTGACAACAGACTGGTGTGGGATTTAGGCGATATCGGTATTGGACTAATGACCATTTTTAACATAATTGTTATTCTGCCAATGAGTGGACAGGCAATTAAATCTTTAAATGAATATCTTAAGATTCGCAAAAAATAAGAAAACGGGAAGTTGGCGATTGGATGCCGACTTCCCGTTTTCTTTCTGCCTATGCTTCTATCAATAATACTGCCACGTCATTTACGTTGGTACCTGTTGGTCCCGTAATTATAAGTCCATCCGTTTTCTGCAACGCATGATACGCATCATTATTCTGTAAAACATCATAGATATTTACGCCCTGCTCCCTCAGTTTCTGTGCAGTAGTTCCGTCTACGAAACCGCCGGCCGCGTCTGTCGGTCCGTCTGTACCGTCACTTCCCACGCTGAAAATACACACGTTTTCGACCCCGTCAATTCCTGCCGCTGCCGATAACGCTAATTCCTGATTACGGCCGCCTTTTCCAGTTCCAGTCAGTTTTACGACCGTTTCGCCGCCTGCAAGGAATGCTAATTTTTTACTGCTGCCGCAGTGCGTCTTTGCAATTGATGCCAAAAAAGATCCTGCTTCTCTCGCCTGACAATTAAGTCCGTCTGTCAAAATATGCGCTTCATAACCCAACTCTTCGGCTGCAGTTGCCGCCGCTGACACCAGTTGGCTAACCGAACCTGTAATTTGCGTTGTCACATTAGAAAGCTCTTTGGGTGTCTCTACATCTAAACATGCCAACGCATCTGCAGACATATTCAAATTATATTTTTTTACAATCTCTTTTGCCATGACGCATGTCGTACTGTCCGGATACGCAGGTCCCGAAGCAATCATATCGAGTGGGTCTCCAATGATATCTGACAACACAACCGAAAAGACTTTTGCAGGTACACACGCCAGTGCAAACCTACCGCCTTTTACTGCTGACAGACGTTTTCTGATGGTATTTATCTCAGTAATATCTGCACCACTTGCCAAAAGCTGTGATGTAATATCCTGTAACTCTTCACCAGGAACGATTGGTTTCTCAAACAGTGCGCTTCCGCCACCCGATAGCAGAAATAGTACTGTATCCTGTGCAGTTAGTTCTGCTACTATATCAAGCGCCTTCTGTGTTGCAAAATAAGAATTCTCGCCCGGTATCGGATGTCCTGCCTCGTAACATGCAATATTACCTATCGGTCCCTTCACATGACCATACTTTGTGATGACGATACCCGCATCTATTTTTTCACCCATGCAGTCATAGGCTGCCTTAGCCATCTGCCACGCAGCTTTGCCGGCCGCCACTAAGATGACGCGGCCCGAAAATTCCTGGTTTTCCAGTGCTCTTTTTACTGCCGCGTCGGGAAGCACAGCAGCAATTGCACGATTAATTATTTGTTCTGCTTGTTTTCTCATAGTTATAAAATTGCGGAATCGCACATCTCCTCTATTTACCCAAAATATACCATTTTACCATACAAAAAGCCCCC
>JAFYQA010000177.1 GCA_017547315.1 Roseburia sp.
AGAAACAGAAGATGCATTTATCGCTGATTTGGCGGTAGCAGTGAATGCCGGGCAGATTAAGACGGGAGCACCATGTCGTGGTGAACGTACTGCCAAATATAATCAATTGCTTCGTATCGAAGATGAACTAGGTGAACTTGCCCGATATGCGAGTACAGGAAAACCGAGTGAACGTACTGCATAAAAATGAGTCGTAATAAACTTTTTTGAAAGATAAGAGGATTCGACCTATAGATGTTGGATAATTCTAATAGCTGTGAGTCGAGTCCTTTTCATTCTATTAGGAAATACTTCGATATGTTAGAACGTGCAAAGCACATTTTGGTTCCTGTTTGTTTTATAATAGTTGTTGGAAGAAAAAGGATGTGATAAACTATTGACATGATGATAAAGAGGGCTAGTTATGGAAAATAAACTTTTAAAAGTAAGAATGCTTGGAGGATTCAGCTTAGAGTATGGAGGAGAAGAGGTTTCCTTTGAGCGAAATGCACAGACGAAGGTGAATCAGTTGCTGCAGATATTGTTTCATGCAGGAAGTGATGGAATTGCAAGAGAACAGTTAATGGTGCGCCTATTTGGGAATGAAGAGATAACAAATCCATCTAATAGTTTAAGAGCAACGGTGTTTCGTTTAAGGAAGTTATTAGTTATGGCAGGATTTCCTTAGAATGATGAATTTGTACATATCAAAAGCGGTATATATCGTTGGACAGGAAACATTCTGATAGAGGTGGATGCGGATTTGTTTGAGAAGGCTGCAAAAGCTGCCTTAGAGGAAGCAGACGAAGAGGAACGATGCCTTAAGTTAAAAAAAGCTTGTAGTCTGTATGGGGGAGATTTTTTGCCACAGCTGGAAAATGTGACGTGGGTGGAACAGGAATCAGCTAAGTATAAGAAACTATACAAGCAATGTATGAAGATGCTATGTCAGTATCTAAAGTCTAGACGAGATTATGAGGCATTATTTCAGAGTGCAGCAGATGCAGTGGCATTGTATCCTTATGAGGAGTGGCAGATATGGCAGTTGGATAGCTTGATAGGTAGAAATTGTATGGCAGAAGCTACTCGTTTATATGAAGAGACGGCGGATGCTATGTTCCGTGAAGCAGGGGTGGTTCCCTCAAAACGGATGATGGAACGGCTTGCAAAAATGAGTTCTGAGATGCCGAGTCGTTCAGAAATGATAGAAGCGATTCAGAGTGATTTGATGGAGTGCGAGGAACCGGAGGGAGCATTTTACTGTAGTTATCCGAGTTTTACAGAAAGTTATCGATATATGAAGCGTGTAATCCAGCGTTCAGGGCAGTCGGCTTATTTGATGCTTTGTACGATAACGGACGGAAAAGGCTATCCTTTGGAGAAAAGCGAGCGCTTAGACAGGATTTCAGAAGAGTTGGGTGATGCTATTAAAGGTGCTTTAAGAAAGGGAGATTTATATACAAGATACAGTGGGAATCAGTATCTGGTTCTTCTGTTGGATATTAAACAGGGAGATTGTAGAATCGTAATCGACCGTATTAATAACAACTTTAAAATTAATGGACGTAAAAACTATATACGTTATAATGTATCCTCTCTTCGGGACAAAGAAGATGCTTTTTTGAGTGAGCAAAATTAGTAAAGTAAAATGCAGAAAAGGCTTGAAAAGTATGGCTTTTTGTGTTATACTTCATAAAGTTATGAATTAATTCGCCGATGGGAGGTATAAATCGTGGCAGTTTTGAAGATGATTTTAACAATCGTATTTATTATAATTAGTATCGCTTTAACAGTTATCATTTTAATGCAGCAGGGTAAGAGTGCAGGTCTTGGTGCACTTGCTGGAGGTTCAGAGACATACTGGGGCAAGAACAAAGGACGTTCTATGGAAGGAATGCTTAATAAGATTACAAAAATCTTAGTTGCAGCATTTATCATCATTGCAGCAGTATTGAATATGGGAATTTTCTAAGAAACGAATGAGGCTGTCGTAGATACTACGACAGCCTTTTTTAATCGTAGGAATTTTGGGAGGGCTTTATGAACACAGAATTATTGAAAGAACGCAAGCAAACGATATATGATTTTATTTGTGATGAATTCTATGTGCCGATGAAGGTGAAGGAAATTGCTATTATGCTGAATGTGCCAAAGTCTCAGCGTAGTGAGTTACAGGAAGTTCTAGATGCGTTAGTTGCAGATGGGAAGATAGAAGTTTCTGTAAAAGGGAAGTACAGCAAGGCACAGAGTAAGTTTTTGACAGGTACATTTACAGCACATCCACGTGGATTTGGATTTGTTACGATTGAAGGTGAAGAACAGGATATTTTTATTCCGGAGACTCAGATTAATGGTGCGATGCATCAGGATATTGTACAGGTAGCTATCACAAAAGGAGCATCACCTGAGAAACGGCGGGAAGGCATGATTGTGAAAGTGCTTGAGCGCGGTATGGAAAAATTGGTATGTTATTACGAAGAAAGCAAGAATTTTGGATTTGCAGTACCAGATAATGCACGTTTTACACAGGATATTTTTATTCCAAAGGAACATTCTATGGGGGCAGTTCGTGGTCACAAAGTTGTGGTAGAGATTACCGAGTATGGACGTAATGGTAAGAAACCAGAAGGAAAGGTAATCGAGATTTTAGGACATGTCAATGACCCGGGGACAGATATTTTATCCATTGTAAAAGGCTATGATTTACCGATGGAATTCCCAGATAAGGTGATGCGTCAGGTAGAGAATGTGGC
>JAFYQA010000178.1 GCA_017547315.1 Roseburia sp.
AATCCACGAACAACGTCATGGCGAAGTCCCATCTTCGCTCTTTTGTCATGTCATTTTTTATTTCACACCCATTATACACTATCTTTTAGATTTTGCGAACTTTCCTATAAAGTAAAAAACAGGGCACGCCTTTCGGCGTGCCCTGTACTTTGCAATCATATAATGATTATTCAGCTCCGTATAATGTTTTTAATCTGTTCAGATAATCATATCTAGCTTTTGCAGCTTCTTCAGATTTTGCGAAGAGTTCTGCTGCACGTCCTGGATTTGCACGTTTTAATGCATTGTAACGTACTTCTCCATCAAGGAATGTCTGATAATCTTCTGTAGGTTCTTTAGAATCTAAGATGAATGCATCTTTTCCTTCTGCTTTGAGTGCTGGATTGTATCTGAAGCAGTGCCAGTAACCACATGCTACTGCGTTAGCTTCTTCTGTCTGAGCTTTGCTCATACCTTTCTTAATACCATGGTTGATACATGGAGCGTAAGCGATGATGAGTGATGGTCCTGGATAAGCTTCTGCTTCTGCGATTGCTTTTACGCACTGGTTGTAATCAGCACCCATAGCGATCTGAGCAACGTATACATAACCATAGCTCATTGCGATGCTTGCAAGGTCTTTCTTCTTCACGTCTTTACCGCCTGCTGCGAACTGAGCGATCGCACCAACTGGTGTTGCTTTTGAAGACTGTCCACCTGTGTTAGAGTAAACTTCTGTATCGAATACCATGATGTTGATATCTTTTCCGGAAGCTAATACATGGTCAACACCACCGAAACCGATGTCGTATGCCCATCCGTCACCACCGAAGATCCACTGTGATTTCTTAGCAAGGAAGTCTTTGTCTTTTAAGATTTCCTGTGCTCTGTCACATCCGCAAGCTTCTAATGCAGCAACTAATTTATCTGTAGCAGCACCGTTTGTTGCACCTACTGAGAATGTATCTAACCATTCCTGTGCAGCTGCTTTTACATCTTCTTTTTCAGCATTTTCTGCTAAGTATTCAACTTTTGTTCTTAATCTGTCACGAAGCGCTTTCTGTGCAAGGCTCATACCATAACCGAACTCTGCAGCATCTTCGAATAAGGAGTTAGACCATGCAGGTCCCTGTCCTTTCGCATTTACCGTATATGGTGTAGATGGTGAAGAGTTTGCCCAGATTGAAGAACAACCTGTTGCGTTTGCAATGTACATTCTGTCACCAAATAACTGTGTTACTAATTTTGCGTATGGTGTTTCACCACAACCTGCACAAGCTCCTGAGAACTCAAGGAGTGGAGTTTTAAACTGAGAACCTTTTACAGTTGCTTCTTTGAATTTTGCGATAACATCTTCTTTTTCTGGTAATGTTACTGCGTAGTCAAAGAATTTCTGTGTTCCAACGTTTGCTTCCATGTTTTCCATTGCAATTGCTTTTGCACCTTTTTTACCTGGACATACGTTTACACAAGATCCACAACCTGTACAGTCAAGTGCTGATACAACGATTGCAAATTTCTTGTCTGCCATACCAGTCATAGGAACTGCTGTCATTCCTTCTGGAGCTGCTGCAGCTTCTTCTTCAGTCATTGCTACCGGACGGATAACAGCGTGAGGACATACATAAGCACATCTGTTACACTGGATACAGTTTTCAGGATTCCATACTGGGATATCTACTGCAATACCACGTTTTTCAAATGCAGAAGAACCTGATGGAGTTGTACCATCTACATAATCTTTAAATGCAGATACTGGTAATTTGTTACCTTCCTGTGCGTTAACAGGAATCTGGATATTGTTAACGAAATCAACAACTGCAGAATCGCCAGCTACTGATTTTCCTAAGAATTCATCTTCGCAGTCTTTCCAGCTTTCCGGAATTTCAATCTTAACGATCTGTTTTGCACCAGCATCGATTGCGTCATAGTTCATCTGAACAATCTTATCACCTTTTTTGCCATAAGAAGCTTTTGCTGCTGCTTTCATTAAAGCGTTTGCTTCTTCGCCTGGGATAATGTTTGCTAATTCGAAGAATGCAGACTGGAGAACTGTATTGATACGTCCGCCTAATCCGATTTCTTTACCAATCTTGATACCGTCGATTACATAGAACTGAATGTTATGTTCTGCCATGTATCTCTTAGCCTGTCCTGGTAAGTGAGCTTCAATACCTGCCATATCCCATGGGCAGTTTAATAAGAATGTACCGCCATCTTTCAAATCCTGTACCATATTGTATTTACGTACATAAGATGGGTTATGACAAGCAACAAAGTTTGCTTTTGAGATCAGGTATGTGGACTTGATTGGATCCTTACCAAATCTTAAGTGTGAAATTGTAACACCGCCGGATTTCTTTGAGTCATAATCAAAGTAAGCCTGAGCGTACATATCTGTATTATCACCGATAATCTTGATAGAGTTTTTGTTCGCACCTACTGTACCGTCAGCACCAAGTCCCCAGAATTTACAAGCGATTGTGCTTTCCGGAGCGCAGGAAATTGGTTCACCAACTTCGAGAGAAAGGTTTGTAACGTCATCCACGATACCGATTGTGAATTTTTCTTTTTCTGTGTTTTTGAATACAGCAACGATCTGAGCCGGTGTTGTATCTTTAGAACCTAAGCCGTAACGTCCCATGAATACCGGAACTGCATCAAATTTAGATCCTTTTAATGCTGCAACAACATCTAACCATAATGGTTCACCGAGTGCACCTGGTTCTTTTGTTCTGTCTAATACTGTAATCTGTTTTACAGTTTCCGGAATTGCTGCGATTAAAGCTTCTGCTGAGAATGGTCTGAAAAGACGTACTTTTACAACACCAACTTTTTCGCCTGCTGCTGTTAAGTATTCTACTGTTTCATCAATTGTTTCACAAGCAGAACCCATAGCAACGATAACGTGTTCCGCATCTGCTGCACCATGGTAGTTGAAAAGTTTGTAATCTGTACCAAGTTTTGCATTTACTTTGTCCATGCATTCCTGAACGATTGCCGGCATTGCATCATAGTATGGGTTACAAGCTTCTCTCGCCTGGAAGAAGATATCTGCGTTCTGAGCTGAACCTCTTTCTACAGGATGGTTTGGATTTAATGCATCTCTTCTGTAAGCGTCGATTGCATCTAAATCTACCATATCTTTTAAATCTTCGTAATCCCACATTTCAATCTTCTGGATTTCATGAGATGTTCTGAAACCATCGAAGAAGTTGATAAATGGAAGACGTCCTTTGATTGCTGCACAATGTGCAACTGGTGTTAAGTCCATAACTTCCTGAACACTTGATTCACAAAGCATTGCAACACCTGTCTGACGACATGCATAAACGTCTGAGTGGTCACCAAAAATAGATAATGCATGGCTTGCAATTGCACGAGCAGATACATTGATAACGCCCGGAAGTCTTTCACCAGCAAGTTTGTAAAGGTTCGGGATCATAAGTAAAAGTCCCTGTGATGCTGTAAATGTAGTTGTTAAAGCACCTGCTGCAAGGGATCCGTGTACAGCACCTGCTGCCCCTGCTTCAGACTGCATTTCAGTTACCTGTACAGTCTGTCCAAAAATATTTTCTCTTCCCTGAGTAGCCCATTCATCTGTTGCTTCGGCCATTACAGATGATGGTGTAATTGGATAAATCGCTGCAACATCTGAATACGCATAAGACACGTGGGCTGCTGCATGATTACCATCCATGGTTTTCATTTTTCTAGCCATTGGTTTTTTCCTCCTTTTATAACCATAAAAAATCAAGTTTTCAATTATAGCTGTAAACTATAGAAAGACGCCAAAACGACTCATCTTTCATTTCATTTACCGTATATCATATCACATGTGTATAAAACTGTCTATAAAACTTTGAATTATTTTTGCTTTTTTGTGCCTTTTTCACAGAAATTGACATTTTTTTCACAATATGCCACAAAAAAAGAATGTGGCATCATCACATTCTTTTTTTACACATCATCTTTTTCTTATGTTAATCTTCAAAAGTTTCTTTCAGTTTATCCATAAATCCTTTTTTCTTTGGTTTTACAGTTTCACTTTTTAAACTGTTTCCACTCACTGCATCAAAGTTGCGAAGTGCTTCCTTTGCTTCACTGCTCAGAGAAGTTGGCACCTGAACATTTAATGTAATGTAGTGGTCGCCACGTACCGATTTATTTCTTAAAGAAGGAACCCCTTTTCCACGCAGACGTACTCTCGTACCAGTCTGTGTTCCAGGTTTTACGTCATATTCCACTTTACCATCTACGGTATCGATCTGGATTGTTCCACCCAGCGCTGCTGCCGCAAAGCTGATTGGCACATTGGAGTAAATATCCATATCCTGACGCTGGAAGCTTGCATGGCGTGAAACGATCACTTCTACCAGTAAGTCACCTCTTGGACCGCCGTTTGTACCCGGTTCTCCTTTTTCTCTGATGCGGATGCTCTGTCCGTTATCAATACCGGCAGGGATTGTCACCTGTATTTTCTTCTTATTCGCAATATATCCACTGCCGTAGCAGTCCGGACATTTTTCTTTGATAATCTTACCGCTTCCGTTACATTCCGGACAAGTGCGGACACTCTGCATGGTTCCAAACATGGTCTGCTGGTTGTATGTCACCTGACCGCGTCCGCCGCATTTTGAACATGTTTCCGGACTGGTTCCTGCTTTTGCACCTGTTCCATGGCAGGATGTACAAGTATCTTTCAATGTCAGGTCTAATTCTTTTTCACAGCCAAAGACTGCTTCTTCGAAAGTAATACGAACACTGGCTCTGACATTGGCGCCCTGCATTGGTCCATTGTTAGAACGTCTGCTTCTTCCGCCGCCGCCAAATAAATCGCCAAAGATATCTCCGAAAATATCACCCATATCTCCGCCAAAATCAAAACCGCCGAAACCTCCAAAGCCACCGGCTCCGCCGCCGCCGTTTTCAAAGGCTGCATGACCAAACTGATCATAGGTTTTTCTCTTTTCCGCATCACTTAAAACTGCATAAGCCTCGGAAGCTTCTTTAAACTTCTTTTCTGCTTCTGCATCTCCCGGATTCATATCCGGATGATATTTTTTCGCAAGTTTTCGATAAGCACTTTTAATTTCCGAGTCACTGGCACTTTTGGCAACGCCCAGGACTTCGTAATAATCGCGTTTTGCTTCTGCCATAATTTCATCTACCTCTTACGCAGTATAAGGGAGCATTTTCAACGCTCCCTATACCACTATTTCACTTTTCTTAAACTTCTCTGAAGTCTCCATCTACGATGTCATCGTCTGGAGCTGTGTATCCGGCACCTGCGCCTGCGCCCATGTCAGGACCTGCGCCCTGTGCACCCTGAGCCTGTTCGTAAACTTTTGCAAACAGTTTCTGCGCACTTTCCATCAGTTTTTCTTTACCTGATTTTAATGCATCTAAGTCAGCATCGTTGATTTCTTCCATGTTTGCTGTTCTTTCGATCACTGCTTTTAATGCTGCAAGGTCAGCTTCTACTGCAGATTTGTCTGCCGCATCGATCTTATCGCCAACTTCTTCCATTGCTTTTTCAGTCTGGAATACCATAGCATCAGCATCGTTTCTAGCATCCACTGCTTCTTTACGTTTTTTGTCCTGTGCTTCGAATTCAGCAGCTTCTTTTACTGCTCTTTCGATATCATCATCAGACATATTAGAACCAGCTGTAATTGTGATGTGCTGTTCTTTGCCTGTTCCTAAATCTTTTGCAGATACATTTACAATACCGTTAGCATCGATATCGAAGGTTACTTCGATCTGTGGAACACCACGTCTTGCTGGTGGGATACCATCAAGTCTGAACTGTCCTAAGGATTTGTTGTCTCTTGCGAACTGTCTTTCACCCTGTACGACATTAATATCTACTGCTGTCTGGTTGTCAGCTGCTGTAGAGAAGATCTGGCTCTTCTTTGTAGGAATTGTTGTATTTCTTTCGATGAGTCTTGTCGCAATACCACCCATTGTTTCGATAGAAAGTGATAATGGTGTTACGTCGAGGAGAAGGATTTCTCCTGCACCTGCATCTCCAGCTAATTTACCACCCTGGATAGAAGCACCAAGTGCTACACATTCGTCTGGATTTAATGATTTGCTTGGTTCATGACCTGTGAGCATTTTTACTTTGTCCTGAACTGCAGGAATACGTGTAGAACCACCTACTAATAATACTTTACCAAGTTCAGATGGAGAAACACCTGCATCTCTTAAAGCGTTCTGTACAGGACCAGCAGTTCTTTCTACTAAGTCATGTGTTAATTCATCAAATTTTGCTCTTGTAAGGTTCATATCTAAGTGAAGTTGACCAGAAGCGTTCATGCTGATGTATGGTAAGTTAATGTTTGTTGTAGTTGCAGAAGATAATTCTTTTTTCGCTTTTTCTGCAGCTTCTCTTAATCTCTGAAGAGCCATTTTATCGTTAGATAAGTCTACGCCTTCCATTCTCTTGAATTCAGCTAACATATAATCTGTGATTTTCTGGTCGAAGTCATCCCCACCAAGTCTGTTATCACCGCTTGTAGATAATACTTCGATAACACCATCACCAATTTCGATAATGGATACGTCGAATGTACCACCACCTAAGTCATATACCATGATTTTCTGTTCATGTTCGTTATCAAGACCGTAAGCTAATGCTGCAGCTGTAGGTTCGTTGATAATACGTTTTACTTCAAGACCTGCAATTTTACCTGCATCCTTTGTAGCCTGACGCTGAGCATCGTTAAAGTAAGCAGGAACTGTGATAACAGCTTCTGTAACTTTTTCTCCTAAATAACTTTCCGCATCTGCTTTTAATTTCTGTAAAATCATTGCAGAAATCTGCTGTGGAGAATATTTTTTGTCATCGATAGTTCTGCCGCGGTCTGTACCCATATCTCTTTTAATGGAAGAGATTGTTTTTTCTGCGTTTGTTACAGCCTGACGTTTTGCAGGTTCACCAACTAATCTTTCTCCTGTTTTTGTAAATGCTACTACAGATGGTGTAGTTCTTGCACCTTCTGTATTTGTGATAACGGTAGGTTTTCCACCTTCCATAACAGCTACACAGCTGTTTGTAGTACCTAAGTCAATACCAATAATTTTACTCATCTTTGTTTCCTCCTCTTTATACGGCCTATTTGCCTAATTAATTGTTTTTGTTTTCTAATTCTAACTTACCACACCAACCATACTGTAACGTACAACAGTATCGCGGTACATATATCCTTTTTGTAATTCCTGGGCTACAATGCCTGATTCAAATTCTTCGCTTTCCACCTGCATTACTGCATTATGGAAATTAGGGTCGAATTCTTTTCCAACAGCTTCGATTGGTGTTACTCCGATTTTTTCCAATTCACTAAGCATTTGCTTATGAATCATACACATTCCGTCATAAAAAGAATCTTTATTATCCGGTTCGATGGCTGCCAATCCTCTTTCAAAGTTATCAATTACCGGTAAGATTTTTTCAACTACACTTTTTGCTCCGGTTTCAAACATCTGGGATTTTTCTTTTTCGGTTCTCTTACGGAAGTTTTCAAATTCTGCCATCTGACGTTTTGTTCTGTCTTCCAATTCGGCTACTTTTTCTTCTAAAGCGGCTACTTTTTTATCCTTTTTCTTTCCAAAGAAGCCTTTACTTTCTTTTTCCTTTTCAGATGCTTCTTCTGTTCCATCTGTTTCGGAAGCTTCTTCATTTTCTGCTTCTGTATCAGTTTCGCAACTTTCTGCTTCACATACTGTTTCTTCACAATTTTCAGTATTTTCTACAGCCTCAGCTTCCATTGTTTCTGTCTCTGCCTGCTTTAATTCTTCGTTTAAATTTTCCTGCACTTTTATCTATTTCCTTTCCTATTCCTTTTTATAAATAGAATCTAATTGTTTTTTTACATTTTTTAAATTATCTATTACCTTATCGTAATCCATTCTCTTTGGTCCAATGATACCAATGGTACCCTTCATTCCTTCACCCAAGTCGTAAGTAGCAGTTACGATACTGCAATCCTCCATGGTCTGAACTTTAGATTCTTTTCCGATATATACCTGAATCCCTGTAGATTCTTCATCAGAAAGCCGCTCTCTTACCAATTCCGTCAATTCTTTCTTTTCTTCAAAGGTGGAGATCAATTCACTGGCTCTCTGGTGATCTGCCAACTCCGGATAACGGAAAATGTTGTTGGTTCCGCTGGTGTAGATTTCCAAATCCTCATCACCTTTTACAGCTTCTGCCACCGCATTAATCACTTCACTGATAATTTCACTGTGAATTCCTGCCTGCTTTTTCAAAGCAGTAATTAAAGGAAGATTAATTTCCTCTATAGATAAACCATTTAAATGTGTATTCAATAAAATATTAAGCTTTAATAAGGTTTCATCATTTAAAACTTCATCTACCGGCAAAATCGTGTTCTTAATCAGATTTCCTTCTGTTACAATAACTGCCAAAAGCTGTTTCTTATTTACTCTGGACAATTGAATAAATTTTAATTTATTGCCACTCATCCGAGGAGCGGAAACCATGGTAGCATAATTTGTATTTACCGCTAAAAGCTTAGCTGTCTGTTTTAACAAATGATCCAGCTTATCTTCCTTTTCTATCAGAAGCTCTTTTAGTTCCTCTACTTCCTTCTCTTTTTCCTGCATCATCATATCTACATAAAATCGATATCCTGCATCGGAAGGAATTCGTCCTGCGGACGTATGCGGCTGTAAAATATAACCCATTTCCTCCAGGTCTGCCATTTCATTACGAATGGTAGCACTGCTTAAATGTAAATCTGTGTACTTGGAAATGGTTCTGCTGCCCACCGGTTCCCCGGTTTCCAAATAATTACGGATAATGGCCTGCAATATTTTCGTCTTTCTTTCATCTAACTGCATTACCATCACCCCTCTTTCAAAAGAATTTTTATGTTATTAGCACTCATTTATTTTGAGTGCTAACATCTTCTGTAGATAAAATATCACTTACCCTATCTATTGTCAACAAATTTGATTAAAAATAATTCTTAAATAATTATGAAAATTGTTAAGGAAAATTTAGGGAATTTAAAAACCCCGAAGCCATTTGACTCCGGGGTTTTTATCTTTTCCAATATTTATGTAATTATTAGATTACAAAACTTCCTGTAACATCACCGTTAAATACATAGTAGCAAAGACCTTCTTCAGGTTTTACATATAATTCAACAGTTTTTAAATCAGCTTCTTTCTGATTTAGGTCATATGTCCACACATCCTTAGCGATTGTAACTAAAGATTCTTCTGTATAAGATTTTTCAGCAAACTGTAATGTTACATTTGCTTTTAAAGCTGTTTTCTTTGTTGCTGCTTTTTTAGCAGTAGCTTCTGCTTTTACTTCTTCT
>JAFYQA010000179.1 GCA_017547315.1 Roseburia sp.
GGATATGATTGGCTGTATTATGGGAAAATTTTTAGCCTGTTGCACAAGCGAAGAAAAGATGGTACACTACATCAGTTACATGGGCTTAGAAACAGGTTTTGGTGTAGACGCATATCAGGGTGTATATTCTAGTGATTCTACCCCATTTGCGGACAAAGGAATTCCGGCAGTATCCTTTGCAAGAATTGCACCAAATAATACAGCAACGATTCACAATAGTTACGATACGATGGCAGTTATGAAGATGGAGCACATGGAAAAAGATGTGGCATTTATCAGCAAGTTTGTGGAACGTATGGTAAGCGCAGCAAAATGTCCGGTAGCAAGAGAAATGCCTGATAATATGAAAGAAAAATTAGACATTTACTTACTTCGCAAACGTGACAAGAAATAAAGATGACAAAACAGGAGAATACTATGCCAAAGAAACAGTTTTATAGAAATCAGGCTGAGACCATTATTAAAAAGTTACAGTCTCGCAAAATGGAAGGCTATTACTGTGAAAACAGAGAAGAAGCAAAAGCGAAATTTATGGAATTAGTAGGAACAGAACGCAAAAGCATTAGCTATGGCGGTTCAGTAACTGTAGATGAATTAGGATTAAAAGAGGCGTTAGAAGCAGCAGGACATGATGTAATTCGCAGAGAGAATTTTCCGGGAACACCAGAAGGTGTCAAAGAGTGCAAGGCAAAACAGGCAACGTCTGATATTTTCATGACAAGTACGAATGCAATTACCTTAGATGGTGAATTGGTGAATATTGATGGTGCAGGAAGCCGTGTATGGCTGATGACTTACGGACCGGATGAGGTTATTGTAGTTGCAGGGATGAATAAAGTGGTGACAGATGTGGAAGCAGGAATTGCACGTACTCGTAATTTCGCGGCACCACCAAATACAGTTCGTTTGAATAAAGATACTCCATGTGCCAAAACAGGAAAATGCGGGAACTGTTTAAATGATACTATTTGTTGTACTACAGTAGTGACCAGAGCATCGAGAATTCCAGGTAGAATAAAAGTGATTCTTGTAGGCGAGGAACTTGGTTTTTAAAGAACAAGAGAGGAAAGAATGAAGAAGAAAAAAGGGATATTTATGATACTGGCTGTGACACTGGTAGTATTTACAGCAGTAGTTGCAGTGTTTTTGCAGGGAGAAATCGCCCAGGCGGACAATGAGTTAGTGTTTGATGCTAATACGGAATCTGCTATGACAGAAGCAGTTGAAGATACAGAAGAAGTTGCAGAGATAGAGGAAGTAGAGAAAAGTTACATAGAACTATATGGTTTGGAAGAAGTGGACAAACCGGAAAAAAGAACGGAAGAACAAATTATATTAAAACTTGAAGAATTAGCAGAAGAATATGAAATGATTCGAGAGATTTATGAGAATGTGGATGCATATTCTATTGTAATGTTAGACCATTTGGCAAATAATCCGGAGATGGCTGCGTATGTCTTAGGTGCCTTAGAATCAGATGGCAGTGTGACAGGTGGTTTTTCAGAAACAGAATTAGAAGCAGAATTTCCATTGCTTTTACAGTTTGATCCGAGATGGGGCTATTTCGAATATGGTGGAAAAGAAATGGGTATTTCCGGTTGTGGGCCGACTTGTCTGGCGATGACGATTTTGGCGTTGACAGATTATGAAGATGTGACACCGGATAAAATTGCAGCGTACAGTTTGGCAAACGAGTATTATGTAAAAGATGTTGGAACGGCATGGAAGTTAATCGATGAATTTCCGACTTTGTATGGTCTTACCGTTACGAACCCGGGAATTAATGAAGAACTCATGAAAGCAGAACTTGATAAAGGAAATGTGCTGATTTGTTCGGTAAGAAAAGGTATCTTTACTGCAGGCGGACATTTTATTGTCATCTACGGCTATGATGAAACTGGGTTTAAAGTAAATGATCCAATGTGTGTTGCCAGAAGTAATAAAACATGGACTTATGCACAGTTTGGCAGACAGATAAAGCGGATTTGGTCAGTTGGAGTGAAGTATGAGGCATTTTCAGCAGGAGAAATGGTGCGATAATACTAAAAAATCCCTATAAATCCACAAAAATAGGCTAGTAATTTGAAAAACCTTATGCTATAATCTGTAAATGACTGTAATGGTCGCAGTATGCCCTTTGGTTAGGCATTGCGGCGTACGGCTACCTTTTCTATATATTTAAGGAGGAAGATTGTTAAATGAAAGTACAGGTAGAAAATTTAGAAAAGAATATGGCAAAAATCACAGTTGAAGTGCCAGCAGAAGAAACAGACAAAGCGTTAAACGCAGCTTACTTAAAAGAAAGAACAAAAATCAGTGTTCCTGGTTTCCGTAAAGGTAAAGTACCTCGTCAGATGATTGAAAAAATGTATGGTGCAGCAGTATTCTATGAAGAAGCAGCAAACATTTTAATTCAGGATAACTACATGAAGGCTATGGATGAAAGCGGCTTAGATATCGTTTCACGTCCAACAATCGATGTAGAGCAGATCGAAGCTGGTAAAGATTTCATCTTCACAATCGAAGTTGCAGTTAGACCAGAAGTTAAATTAGGCAAATACAAAGGCGTAACAGTAACAAAAGTTGATATCGACGTAACAGACGAAGAAATCGACAACGCATTAGAAGCAGAGAGACAGAAAAACTCTAGAATGGTTACAATTACAGACAGACCAGCAGCAGAAGGTGATACAGCAATGATCGACTACGAAGGTTTCTGTGATGGCGTAGCATTTGATGGTGGTAAAGCTGAGAACCACGGTTTAGTATTAGGTTCTCATTCATTCATCGATACATTCGAAGATCAGATTATCGGTCATGTAGCTGGTGATGAATTTGATGTAAATGTTACATTCCCAGAACAGTATCATTCAGATGACTTAGCTGGCAAACCAGCAGTATTCAAAGTAAAAGTAAATGAAATCAAAGCAAAAGAACTTCCAGAATTAAACGATGAATTCGCACAGGATGTTTCTGAATTTGATACATTAGCTGAGTACAAAGAAGACGTAAAAGCTCGCCTTGTAAAAGAAAAAGAAGCTGGAGCAAAACGTACAAAAGAAGACGAAGCTATCGCTAAAATCATCGAAAAATCTGAAATGGATATTCCAGAAGCAATGATCGAAACACAGTGCGAAAACATGATTAACGAATTCGCACAGAGAATCGCACAGAGCGGTCTTTCAATGGATCAGTATATGCAGTTCTCAGGCTTAACAATTGATAAATTAAAAGAACAGGTTCGTCCAGAAGCTGAAACACGTATCAAATCAAGCCTTGTATTAGAGCAGATTGCAAAAGAAGAAAACATCGAAATCACAGAAGAAGAAATCGATGCAGAAGTAGCAAGAATGGCAGCTCAGTATGGTATGGAAGCTGATAAATTAAAAGAGTACATGGGTGAAGCTGAAAAGACATCTATGAAGAGAGATTTAGCTGTAATGAAAGCTGTTGACTTAATCATGGAAAACGTGAAAGAAAGAGCAAAAGCAAAATCTAAAAAAGATAAAGATGAAGAAGAAGTAACAGAAGAGTAAGACTTTTTCAAAAAGTAACGATACAGGCTGGCTCATAGAGTCAGTCTGTTTGAAGTTATAAGGAGGATTATATGAGTTTAGTACCTTATGTCGTTGAGCAGACAAGTCGTGGTGAAAGAAACTATGACATTTATTCAAGATTATTAAAAGACCGTATTATTTTCTTAAGTGACGAGGTAAATGATGTAACAGCAAGTCTTGTTGTAGCACAGCTTTTGTTCCTTGAGGCAGAAGACCCAAACAAAGACATTCATTTATATATTAATTCACCAGGCGGTTCTGTAACTGCAGGTATGGCAATTTATGATACAATGCAGTATATCAAATGTGATGTTAGCACAATCTGTATCGGTATGGCAGCTTCTATGGGTGCCTTTCTTTTAGCAGGCGGAGCAAAAGGAAAACGTTTTGCATTACCAAATGCAGAAGTAATGATTCACCAGCCACTTGGTGGAGCAAAAGGTCAGGCAACTGAGATTCAGATTGCTGCAGAGCATATTTTGAAAACAAGAAAGAAATTAAACGAAGCACTTGCTGCAAATACAGGTAGAACATACGAAGAAATCGCACGCGATACAGAACGTGATAACTATATGACTGCTGAGGAAGCAAAGGAATATGGTTTAATCGATAGTGTAATCGAAAAGCGATAATCATTTAAATATTAAGAAGGAACGTTTTAGAAGCTGATGTAGATATAAGACAGTGGCTTTGAAGCGTTGTATGTGGAGAATTAAAATGGCAGGAAGAAATGACGATATGTTCCGTTGTTCTTTTTGTGGGAAATCACAGGGACAGGTTCGCAAATTAATCGCAGGACCAAACGGTGCATACATTTGTGATGAATGTGTAGACATTTGCGCTGAAATCATTGAAGAAGAATTAGAAAATGATGAATATTCCGGTCAGGATGAAAAAGATTTAAAGGAACAGATTAATCTTTTGAAACCAAAGGAAATGAAAGCATTTTTAGATGAATATGTAATCGGACAGGAACAGGCGAAAAAAGTATTATCAGTAGCGGTATATAATCACTATAAGAGAATTATGGCTGCGGATACTTTGGATGTGGAATTACAGAAGAGTAATATCCTTATGCTTGGTCCAACAGGTTCTGGTAAAACTTATCTTGCACAGACACTAGCCCGTATTTTAAATGTACCATTTGCGATTGCAGATGCGACTACTTTGACAGAAGCTGGTTATGTAGGTGAAGACGTAGAGAATATTCTTCTGAAGTTGATTCAGGCAGCGGATTATGATATTGAACGTGCTCAGCACGGAATTATTTATTTGGATGAAATTGACAAGATTTCAAAGAAATCAGAGAATGTATCTATCACTAGAGACGTATCCGGTGAAGGTGTACAGCAGGCACTTTTGAAAATCTTAGAAGGAACAGTAGCATCTGTTCCACCACAGGGAGGCAGAAAACATCCACAGCAGGAGTTGATTCAGATTGATACAACTAATATTTTATTTATCTGCGGTGGTGCGTTCGATGGTTTGGAAAAGATTATTGAACAGCGTCTGGACCAGAAAATCATTGGTTTTAATGCGGATGTACACGCAAAAGGTGAATTCAATGTGGGTGAGATTTTAAAACATGCACTTCCACAGGATTTTGTGAAGTTTGGTTTGATTCCGGAGTTTATCGGACGTGTGCCAATCACAGTATCATTGGATTTACTGGATAAAGATGCTTTGATTCGTATTTTGAGAGAGCCGAAGAATTCACTGGTAAAACAGTATATGAAACTTTTTGAGTTAGATGGAGTTGCCTTAGAATTCGAAGATGAGGCCTTAGAAGCAATTGTAACAAAGGCGATTGACCGTAAAACCGGAGCGAGAGGTTTACGTGCGATTATGGAAGCCGCTACGTTAGATTTGATGTATCAGATTCCTTCTGATGAATCAATTGCAAAATGCGTGATTACGAAAGAGATGGTAGAGACTGCTCTTGCAATTGACAAAGAATAATAATTCAGTAGGTCGGAACGTTAAAGTAATGACTGATAAAAGAAGGAGTCTGCCCAAGCAGGCTCCTTTTTAAAAGTATTAGGAGAAAATATGGACACAATGATAAGAAAATTGCCGGCGATAGCATTGCGTGGCATGGTAATTTTACCGGGGATGATAGCTCATTTTGATGTGAGTAGAGAGAAATCTATTCGTGCAATAGAGGAAAGTATGATGGATGAGCAGCATATTTTTCTGGTAGCACAAAAGGATATTGAAAAAGAGAATCCGGATGTTTCGGATGTATATAAAATTGGAACAATAGCAGAAGTAAAACAAGTAATCAAATTACAGAATAACATCGTGCGTATTTTGGTAGAAGGAAAAGAACGTGCGGAGTTAGCTGCCTTTTTGGATTGTCCGGAATACCTTTATGCAGAAGTAATCCGTTTTGATGAGGATGAAGAAGAGTTGTATGAGGACGTACAGCAGGCGATGGTAAGAGGATTGCAGGAGACTTTCGGAAGATATTTAGTAGTTAATCCGAAGTTGGGCAAAGATTTGCAACGCCATGTTAATGAGATGACTGATTTGCAGAAATTGATGGATATGCTGGCAAATAATCTGCCGTTGCGTTACGAAGAAAAGCAGAAGATATTAGAAGCGGTTTCATTAACAGAACGTTATGAAGTATTGATGTCACAGCTTTTGATGGAAATCGAAGTGACAGCGATAAAAAATGATTTGCAGAAAAAAGTAAAAGAACGCGTAGATAAGAATCAGAAAGAGTATATTCTTCGTGAACAGATGAAAGTGATTCGTGAAGAACTCGGAGAAGATAATACAGAGTCGGATGCTGAAGGTTATTTAGAAGCATTAAAGAAGTTGAAGGCAGACAAAGAAGTAAAGGATAAGATTCGCAAAGAAATCGACCGTTTTAAAAATATATCTCCGAATTCTTCGGAGAGTGCAGTAACCAGAGGGTATATCGAGACATTGTTAGAGATGCCTTGGGATAAGGTTTCGAAGGATAACTGTGACATTAAAAATGCAGAACGAATCTTAGACGAAGACCATTACGGCTTAGAGAAAGTAAAAGAGCGTATGTTGGAGTTTTTGGCAGTGCGAAACTTAACTAGTAAGGGTGAGAGTCCGATTATTTGTCTTGTAGGACCACCAGGAACCGGTAAAACCTCTATTGCGCGTTCCGTAGCCAGAGCCTTGGATAAAAAATACGTCCGCATTTGTCTTGGTGGTGTTCGTGATGAAGCAGAGATTCGTGGCCACAGAAAGACTTATGTAGGTGCAATGCCTGGACGTATCGCAAATGGCTTAAAGAGTGCTGGAGTGAAAAATCCACTTATGTTGTTGGATGAAATCGACAAAATGAGTAATGATTATAAGGGAGACCCATCTTCTGCGATGCTAGAGGTATTGGATTCTGAGCAGAACAACAAATTCAGAGATCATTATGTGGAACTTCCATTGGATTTATCTGAGGTATTATTTATTGCGACTGCAAATTCTGTACAA
>JAFYQA010000180.1 GCA_017547315.1 Roseburia sp.
GCATGAATGATATTTAAAGAAATGTAGAACGAAGGATTGCTCTCGTACATTAGTTCGGATATAATAATATAAGGAATGGTATCAGAATAGCAAATAGGAAAGTATACAAGAGATGGAGTGAACGAAGGAGGTGCACACGGTGAAAAAAGAGAATACAGAAAAAAGTATCATTAAGATTTCCGTGCGTAACCTCGTAGAATTTATCCTGCGGGAAGGTGATATCGATAACCGTTTTGGTCGTGGTGCATCGGCAGAAGCTATGCAGGAGGGAACTCGTATCCATCGTAAAATCCAACGTCGTAAAGGCAGTAATTATCATGCAGAGGTTCCTTTGAAAATAGTCATAAGTGAAGAAAATTATGATTTAGTGATAGAAGGACGCGCGGATGGAATTCAGATAGATTCCGTTCATGATGAAGGGGGATTGGAGAAAGTATTCCAAACAGAGGCTGAGGCGGTCGTTGATTATAGTATGAATTTTAATCACCTGCAAGTAACCGAAAACATGCGGGTTACGATTGATGAGATTAAAGGCGTATATCGCAAATTAGATACCATGACAGGGCCTGTGATGGTGCATAAAGCGCAGGCAATGTGTTATGCGTATATTTATGCCGTGCAACATGATATAGACCGTATTGGTATCCAGATGACGTATTGTAATCTGGATACGGAAGATATCCGTTATTTTACGGAAGAGTTTGCCTTTGAAGAATTACAGGAGTGGTTTACTTCTTTAATTGAGGAATATAAAAAATGGGCTGATTTTCAGTATGAGTGGAGAAATGCGCGTCAGGCATCTATACAGGACTTGCAGTTTCCTTACGAATATAGAAAAGGACAGAAAGATTTAGCGGCAGGCGTATATCGCACAATTAATCGTAAGAAGAATTTGTTTATTCAGGCGCCGACTGGGGTTGGTAAGACGATTTCTACTGTGTTTCCAGCGGTGAAAGCAGTGGGAGAAGAATTGGGTGACCGTATTTTTTATCTGACAGCGAAGAGCATTACCGGAACAGTGGCGAGAGAAGCATTTGAACTGTTGCGAAAGGACGGCTATCAGGCAAAGATTATCCAGATTACTGCGAAGGAGAAAATGTGTCTGTGCGAAGAAATGGAATGTAATCCAATACACTGCCCATATGCAAAAGGACATTTTGACAGAGTCAATGACGCAGTGTATGAACTTTTGCAAAAAGAAGATGTTCTGCTTAGAGAGGTCATATTAGAACAGGCGAAGGCACATACAGTTTGTCCGTTTGAATTGTGTCTGGATTTGTCTAGTTGGTGTGATAATATTATTTGTGACTACAATTATGTATTTGATCCGAATGTTTATTTGAAACGATTTTTTGCAGAGGGAACAAGGGGAGACTATATCTTTCTCGTAGATGAGGCACATAATCTGGTAGAACGAAGCAGGGAGATGTATAGTGCGGAGGTTTATAAAGAAGATTTTCTAGAGATAAGAAAGCTAATAAAGCACTATGACAGTCGGCTAGAGAATGATTGCAATAAATGTAATAAAATATTGTTAGAGTATAAAAGAGCATGTGAAAAGTATGTGCTTTATGATAATATAGGTAATTTTGTATTTGTATTGCAACGTTTGGCGTCTAATATAGATGAGTTTTTGCAAAAACATGTGGAATTCCCAGAGAGAAAGACGTTGACGGAGTTTTATCTGAATATCCGGAATTTCTTGAATATATACGAACGAGTGGATTCACATTATGTGATTTATTCCGAGCATGTGGAAGATGGGCGGTTTATGCTGAAATTATATTGCGTGGATCCGTCGGCTAATTTGCAGGAATGCCTAGATAAGGGGAATTCTACGATTTTCTTTTCAGCTACACTTTTACCGATTCAATATTACAAAAGTCTCTTGTCTACGAAAAAGGATAATTATGCAGTATATGCAGAAACGGCTTTTTTAGAGGAACAAAGACTCCTGCTGATTGGGAGAGATGTTAGTAGTAAATATACGAGAAGAAACCAGACTGAGTTTGAAAGAATAGCATCTTATGTAGCAAAAACTGCAAATGCAAAGCATGGTAACTATATGGTATTCTTTCCATCGTATAAAATGATGCAGCAGGTATATGAGATATTTAAAAGTCAGTTTTCAGATGAAATTGACATACTATTGCAGGAAATTGGTATGAAGGAAGAGGAAAGAGAAGGTTTTCTTGCAGAATTTGCGGAGGAACGTGAGAAGTCTTTGGTAGCTTTTTGTGTAATGGGCGGCATCTTTGGCGAAGGAATTGACTTGAAGCGTGAACAGTTGATAGGTGCCATTATTGTCGGAACCGGTTTGCCACAGATTAGTAATGAGCGTGAGATTCTTATGAATTATTATGAAAAAATGACTGGCATGGGGTTTGATTATGCGTACCGATATCCTGGAATAAATAAGGTTTTGCAGGCAGCTGGTCGAGTAATCCGTACGATAGAAGATGTCGGAGTAATAGAATTGCTGGATGAGCGTTTTCTACAGAATGATTACAGAGGCCTTTTTCCGAGAGAGTGGGAGAAGTATGAGATTTGTACAGTGCAGGATGTAGAGAAGCATTTGGA
>JAFYQA010000181.1 GCA_017547315.1 Roseburia sp.
CATAAAATACGAAGACATGTAATTATATTAGCCATGTTTAAGAAACCTCTTTCATTCCTACTAATTCTATTGACAGGTCCAATTCCATGCTTTTAGCATAACGAACCAGACTATCTAATGAAGCTTCATTTTTCTTTAGTTCTAATCTAGCAATATTAGCTCGTTTAATACCTGTTGCATCTGCAATATCCTGTTGTGTTAATTTAAGTTTCTTACGATATGCTACTAATTGATCCACGATACCATCTGTAATTTGTTTCGAATCTTTTTCTATTAAAACATTACCAGATTCTATACTAACAATATAATCTAACTTATTCATTTAAATACTCCTTTAAAAAATCGCTTGTTTTTCTCACCACATAATGCTATCATAAAAATATAAAGGAAAGCACCCACTCCAAAGTGGATGCTCCTAAGATAGGTTATTTGCCCTTACGGACACCGCCTATCCTGTTGGCAGACAGGATAGGCATTTTTATTTTCGCTCGTTTCTCTTGTCGAGAAAGGCAAGCAACGCGATTAACAAACTACCGAAGGACATTAGCAAAGCCAATACTCCGATAAAAACCGATATGATTTCAAATGCTGTCATCTACGCCACCTCCTTTCCTATGTATTTCAGATTCACTGATTTCATAAGCTCAGGAGGCTACCACCCTGTCATGGGTACTTTCCATTTTAATATTGTATCATTTTTGATACATATTATCAATCTAATTTCTAACTAAATATTTGAAACACATCTTTCTTCACAACTCCATGCTCCGCATGGCTTTGTGGTACACAGGTGAGTGATGAAATTAAATTTGAAAGTTACTTTTATCCTCTTCCCAAAAATAAACGCAAAACATTTTTCTTAGAGTTTTCATCAAATCTCGACAGATTTAAAACAACTGCAAACCTGAATTTTCACGCTTATTTTGATAATAGCTTTTTATACAAATTATCAACACATATCGCTCCAAAAGGTGCAGTTATTAAAATAGACATTACTGCAACTGTAAGAACAATCTCTCCACAAGGCAGCCCCATCACAAGCGGCACCGTTCCAAGTGCTGCCTGTACGGTTGCCTTAGGTGTATATGCAACTGCACAGAATAACCGCTCTTTTTTATTTAGCTTTGTTTTGATAAGCGATACAGCTACTCCCATCATCCTAAATACCAATGCCAAAATCACTAACAAAATCACGCCAATACCTGCCGCTAATGCATACCTCAAATCAACTGCAATACCAACCAACACAAATAGGAATATTTCTGCTCCAAGCCAAAGTTTATTATATTTGACAGATAGACGCTTTGCCAACACATCATATTTTTGATTGATTATAATACCCGCGCTCATTATTGCTAACAGTCCTGAAACTGGCACCATACCTTCCAGCCTATTTTGCAATTCAAGTAGCAGAAATGAAACACTTAGAATAATAAGCACCTTTACAGAATCACGTATGTGAAATCTTCTAAAAAACCATACCAGAATATATCCTACTACGCCACCTAAAAGAACACCTAGTAAAATAGAAGTCGGTATTTGTACGAAACTTATTGCAGACACTTCTCCTATTGAAGCTAAAGTAGTAAGTGCAGTAAACACTACAATCACAAACACATCATCCACGGATGCTCCTGCTAAAACTAACTGTGGAATACTCTTGTCCGTACCATATCCATTCTCTATCAGCTTTATCATTCTAGGAACAACCACCGCAGGAGATACCGCAGCCATGACACTAGCTATAATCGTAGCATCCAGAATAGATACACCTAATAATAACGGTGCGAAAATTATTGTTCCCACCATTTCAATGCATGCTGGTACAAAACACATTAGAATTGCCGGACGGCCTACCTTTTTCAAATCAGAAAAATTTAAAGATAAACCCGCTCTTTGAGTATTCCGGCATCCGTGTCCCTTCTGTCCGGACTTAGGAAACCATTGTTCCGTTTATAAGGAAACCACACTTCCACTAGAGTGGAAACCCTTATCATATAGCCTTAAAATGAAGCTATGCACCAACTGGTGTAAATTCATTTTAAGGAGGTCAACATTATGACCAAGTATCGTGAGATTCTTAGACTATCCAGTCTGGGACTCAGCCAACAGAACATTGCTAATAGTTGCAATGTTTCCAAGAAAACGGTTAATCGTGTGCTTAAACGAGCTAAGGAACTAAATGTTTCATGGCCACTTGATGCCAACGATACCGATGCTGTACTTGCAGAGAAGTTCTTTCCTTCTGCAAAGCTGCCTGCATCCAATAAACGGATGCCAGATTTTGCTTACATACGTAAGGAATTACTCCGTAACGGTGTCAGCAAAAAACTTTTATGGACAGAATACATGGAGGATTGTCGTGCAAACGATGAGGAACCACTCATGTATTCGCAGTTTTGTTACTACATCCAAAAGGATGAAGAAAAACGCCGTGCTACCATGCATATCAACCGCAAACCAGGAGAACAGGTCGAGGTAGATTGGGCTGGTGATACTGCAACGATTATCGACCCAGATACTGGAGAAATAATCAAAGCTTACATATTTGTTGGTGTTATGACCTATAGCCAGTATACCTATGTGGAAGCCTTTTTGGATATGAAACAAAAATCATGGATTCATGCTCATGTCCATATGTATGAATTTTTTGGCGGTGTTGCCAAGATTCTCGTACCAGATAACTGTAAAACAGCAGTTATTCACAATGGTGGATTCAAAGACCAGCAAATCAACGAAACTTATCAGGAAATGGCTGAGCACTATGGAACAGCGATTATCCCAGCTCGTGTAAGAGCACCCAAGGATAAGCCGAATGCTGAAGGAACGGTAGGAAATATTTCTACTTGGATTACAGCAGCACTTCGGGATGAACAGTTCTTCTCCCTTGCAGAATTAAATCGTGCTATCAGAGATAAGCTCGAACTGTTCAACCAAAGGCTCTTTCAAAAGAAAGAAGGTAGTCGGCTTAGTCTGTTTCTTGGGGAAGAAAAACCATTGCTGGCACCATTACCTGCTACCCGTTTTGAACTAAGTGACTGGAAAACAGCCACTGTCCAGTTCAATTATCACATATCCGTGGACGGAATGCTATACTCAGTTCCTTTTGAATACATCAAGAAGAAAGTAGATGTAAGGGTAACAGATACCACTATTGAAATCTTTTATAATCACAACCGTATCGCCTCTCATCGACGCCTTAAAGGTCGTGTGGGACAATACAGCACCATTACAGAACACATGCCGGAAGATCATCAGAAATATCTGGAATGGAACGGCGACCGCTTCCGTAAATGGGCTGAGCGGATTGGAATAAATACATACGCTGTGGTTAATGCGATATTAACCTCCAAATCTGTGGAACAGCAGACTTACCGAAGTTGTATGGGACTTTTAAAACTTGCTGAGAAATACTCAGACCTTCTTTTAGAAGCTGCCTGTAAAAAGGCTTTAACCTATACGGCTTCACCCAGTTACAAGAGTATTAAAAACATTCTTGCAACTCAGTCTGACAAACTGCTATCTGAAACAGAAACAAATATTCAAACAACACAGAAAACACGTGGCATCACAAGGGGTGCCGATTATTATCGGAGGTAAATCACAATGACAAATCAGAGTACTATTGATAAATTAATTGAAATGCGCCTTACTGCTATGGCAGATGCATTTCGTAACCAGAAAAACGATTCTAAATTTAAGGAAGTTCCTTTTGAAGACCGTTTTGGTATGTTAGTAGATATCGAATTCAACAGCCGTAAAAACAATCGTTTAAAGAGATTAATTCACAACGCTGGATTCGATCAGCCAGAAGCTAGTATCATGGATATCAACTACACTTCCGGACGCAAGTTAAACAAAGAGCTTATTAGCAGACTTGCAACCTGCGAATATATATCTGAGCACCGAAATCTTTTTATTACTGGTGCTACAGGTTGTGGTAAAACTTACATGGCTTGTGCTTTTGGCATGGAAGCTTGTAAGCAGTATTTTAATACGAAGTATGTACGCCTTCCAGATTTGCTTATTGATTTAGAAATCGCAAGGTCTGAAGGTAACTATAAAAAGGTTATGGCTAAATATGCCAATCCTGTAGTTCTCGTTTTAGATGAATGGCTATTGCTTAAACCATCTGAATCAGAGCAACGAGATATTTTTGAACTCTTGCACCGCAGACGTAAGAAGTCAACTACAATTTTCTGTTCACAGTACGAGTTTGAGGAATGGTACGAGCAACTTGGTGGTAACGCCAGTCCGCTGGCAGATGCTATCATCGACCGTATTGCTCATGATAGTTATCGTATAAATATCACCAGTATCGATGCAAAACATGATATTTCAATGCGAGAGGTATATGGCTTAGATAAAAATTTACGCGAGTAAACTCGCACAAGCGGTTTCCGTTAGTCTGGACAGACGGTTTCCTGTCTGACGGACTGGCGGTGTTACCGCACGAGAATATTCA
>JAFYQA010000182.1 GCA_017547315.1 Roseburia sp.
AGAAAATCTTAGGAAGCTGCAACAGGCACCTGTTCGTGCTATGTCAGAAAATTCCTCAAAATTGTGAAACGCATTAGCGGACACGAAACGTTATTCCGGCATTCTGCAAAAAGACTTTCTAAACATTTCTTCAGAACAAGCCAAAATATCTTTTCTAAAATGTTTGGCACTTTATTTAAGTTTCCAAAAGAAATACGCCACGTTCTGCAAGCCATGAATCATTCGCCAAACAAAAGTTTATGTTTCTAAATAATCATTTTTGGAATTGTCTTTCTAATGTCGGGCTAACAATGCCCATACAAAGCTTAGTGAGACTTTTTCTGGATGCGTGGCAGTGCATTAAAGAGGCTCTGTGGTAGCGAGAAGCCGAAAACAATTCCAAATACAATGGAGCCCGCAACGATTAAGGTCTCAGCACCTTTGGCTGCAAATTGTTCCATTTCATGCATGATGAAATAGTACGAAGTATAGTAAATGCCGGCACCAGGAACTAATGGGAAAATACCTGCCAGCAAATAGACTGTTACAGGGTGGCGTTTTAGAGCTGCAAAAATACGAGACATCAACGTGAGTGTAAAAGAAGCCCCGAGATTAGCAACTGCCAGTCCGGCATTGGAATCGATTAATATTAAATATACCATCCAACCTGCAGCACCCGTTAAACCACAGAAAACGAGTTCTCGTTTTGGTGCAGAGAATAGGACCGCAAAAGAGAGAGTGGCAAAAAAACATACAATAAACTGTATAATCATAAAATGGCACCTCCCGGAACGTACTGATAGAGTGTAATGATCGTACCTACACCTACTGCGATACAAAAGGCAGTAAGTAAAGCATCCATCAAGTGAATCGTTCCAGAGACATAGTCTCCATTGAATAAATCACGAATAGAAGTAGTAAGCGCAATCCCAGGAACCAAAGGCATGATAGCTCCAATGATGACTTTATCGTATAAAACAGGAATCCCCATAGTTAATATCATAAGACTTAAGGTAGTAACTAAAGCACTTCCTAATATATTAGTAATAAATTTAGAAAGAGCCTGTTTTTTAAACCAAATCAGAAAAATCTGTAATACAGCACCAATGATAAATGCAATAAGACCATCCAAAGCAGTACCGCCAAATAAATAAGCAAAACCACCGCTGCCAAGTCCACAGAAGAAAATCTGAGAGATATTCGATGCAATAGGAATCGTTTTACAGACAGGAAGGCGTTCCCAAGCTTCTTCAATACTGCATTCTTTTGCACAAAGTTCGCGGGAAAGCTGATTTAATGCTGCAATACGACCTAGATGTACAGAGCCTAAGGGAACATGGCGAATCATACTGCACGCATCATCCGTATTCTCATTGGCACTGGCAAAAATGCCATTGGAAAGCACATAAACATCGCAGTCTTTTATATCAAATGCAGTTAAAATATGCATGACGGTATCTTCTACACGATAGACTTCGGCACCATTTCTTAAAAGCAAATCACCGATTTCTACTGCTAGAGTCAGCACTTCTCTTGTTTTAGCCATAATTAACCTCACATTAAAATTTACTATGTCAAACGTACCATGTTTTCAGCGAAAAAGCAATCAATCCGGGCATATTTTTTGTAGATATGGAAATAATCGTTACTGAGAATGAAATGGGCAGTAATAAATAATGATTAAAAAATAGCGAAAGTGAGAGGAATGTATGGACGTGAAAAAATACCGGATATATTTAGTGATGTTTGTATTGGCAATAATGCTGATTGGTGCGTTGTCCTATTTGTATTTTTCTGGGCAGGATAAATCTTATCAGGAAGGAACGCTAGTCCTTAATGAATTGATGATGGAGGAGGAAGCAGTGTGAAGGACTGCACACTATATTTAAAAATAGACCGTAACTCGTTGGTTACACAGGAAAAAGTGTTGCTTTCTGATGTGGCGAAGATTACATGTGAACGGCAGGATGTTTTACGGAAAGTCAAAAATATTGTGATATACAATTTTGCGGCGACACAAAAAGATAGCAAGCGTCATACTGCGATTTGTATGTCCATTTTAAAAGTAATACAGCTGATTCATGAGATATGTCCAGGGTGTCTGGTAGTAAACGAAGGGGAATCAGACTTTGTTATTGAGTATCAGAAACAGCAAGAAAAAAATAGTTGGTTAGATAAAATAAAAACCATTTTCTTGTGCATTGTCATCTTTTTTGGGTCGGCGTTTAGTATTATGGCATTTAATAATGATGTCAGTCTTGTAGAACTTTTTGCACAATTTTATGAACAGGTGATGGGAAGACCACAGCAGGGACCCGGCATATTAGAAGTTGGTTACAGTATTGGATTGGCTGTTGGAATAACAGTGTTTTTTAACCATGTGGGATCGAAGAAGATTACGCGTGATCCGACACCGCTTCAAGTTGAGATGCGCAAATATGAGAATGATTTGGATATGACATTTATCGAGAATGCCGGCAGGAAGGAACATAATATCGATGTGGACTAAGTACTTGTTTTTGGGCTTTTGCGGACTGATGGCAGGGAGTGCGATTGCGGCAGGAACATTTGCATTTATCATGATTATCGGAGTAGTTCCGCGGTTGATTGGAAAGTGTCATAGAGCTTCTGGAATTATGGGATTTGAAACTTGCATTATTTTTGGGGCAATTATCGGATGTGTATGGTCATTGTTCCCGAAGTTTGCGATACCATTTGGAGAACTAATGCTTGTGGCATATAGTATTAGTGCCGGTATTTTTGTGGGATGTCTGGCACTTGCACTTGCAGAAATTTTAGATACGTTTCCCATATTATTTCGCAGATTTCATATTAAGCGAGGATTGTTTTGGATGATTTTATCACTTGCGATAGGAAAAACATGTGGTTCTCTCTATTATTTCTTGGTTAGGTAGATTTGACTTCGAGAAAAATGTAGCATAAAATATAGTGATACAGAGCATGAAAAATAAAACATAACTCTGTGGAATCAGAGGTACAAAAGAGAGGAGTACACATGACAACATCCATCGCAAGACAGAGTGTGATAATTAAATGTAACATACAGAAGGCGTTTATTTTAGGAAATTATGAATATTATTATGCGGCAGGGCTGATAAATAAATTCTATGGTGTAGAGATTTCAGAAGAAATACAGCCGGAAGAATTGGTAGCTTTGCTACAGAAGGAATTACCAAACGTGACACCACAATCTGAACAGGAAAAGCATCTGGTCTATATTTTAAAGGAATACGAACCAGAAGAACGATACGATGAGCAGATGAAAGAACTGCTTGTTTGGGGCAAGACAGAAAATAACCCATGGCAGATGTTTATTTAGTCCGCCATGGGGCTTTTTCAGTTATTCGCCAGAATAGACACTATATTGATTCTTACCTTTTTCTTTGGCGTCGTAGAGGGCGACGTCGGCCTGATGATAGAGGCTTTCCCAAGTGGAAGTGGCAGTGCCATATGCTACACCAAAACTTGCGGTAATATCACTCCATTCTTCTTTTTCTAAAGAAAGAGCTGAAACTGCGGCACAGAGCTTTGCGGCTACTTTTTCCGCAGTTTTTTTATTGTTTACATTGGTTAGGTATACAATAAATTCATCGCCACCCATACGTCCGACTAAGTCAGAATGGCGTACGGAACTGGTGAGTACTTTTGCAACTGCTATTAAGAGCAGGTCTCCTTCCGCATGTCCATACGTATCATTTACTGCTTTAAAGTTATCTAAGTCTACGGTAATCAGTGGGCACACCAGATGAGGATTTTGCTTTTCTTTATCTAATGCCATTGTAATCTGTGCTTGCACGGCACCACGATTTAAGATACCGGTCAGGGCATCTGTTTTAGAAATGCTCTGAATAATTTTGCTTCTTCGGTAGTGAATAAGCAGTATAATTAGTAGACCGATAACTGCAATTGCTGAAATAGTGATGATAATGCATATAATCGTCTCAGGGTAAGCATAGATAATGGTACGCAGCGAGAATTCATTTTGATACAGGGTATGTTCTAATACAATGCCGTCTAAAACTTCCGATGAGATACAACGGAGTCCTTTGTTGATAATGCTAAGCAGACGAGGATCTGCGTTTTTTGAAACGGCAATACAAAGGTTTTCGTTAATACTGGTTATCTTTGTAGCACTTAGACTGCGATAAACAATGTTGGATAAATGATAGTTCGCAATATAATAATTCGTATAAGTGCAATCTGCTTTCCCATTTGCGACAGCC
>JAFYQA010000183.1 GCA_017547315.1 Roseburia sp.
GTTCTGTACCACATGATAAGCCACGATAGCCTCATTTTGCACATCAGTTTCAAATTGCTGACGGGTATATGCGTTCGTAGTCGTTCTTCCATCCAAGAAATACCACATTATGACAAATGACAGTATCAGTAACAGATAGAAGCCAAACCCACGATAACTGTTTCCCTTTTTTATATTCAAAACACTACTCTCCTTTTATTCCTCAATTTCCACATAACCAATATATGGTAAATTACGGTACTTCTGATCATAGTCTAAGCCATAGCCAACCACAAATTCATCCGGAATCTCAAATCCGACATAATCTACCTTTACATTTACCACACGACGTTCCGGCTTATCTAACAATGTACATAAACGCAAACTCTTTGGATTTCTAGTTTTTAAATTTTCAAGCAAATATGACAATGTGCGGCCTGAATCAATAATATCTTCAATTACCAAAACATTCTTACCTTCAATACTTACATCCAAGTCCTTTGTAATCTTGACAACACCACTAGACTTTGTTCCTGCACCATAGCTTGATACGCACATAAATTCTAACTCAACCGGTGAAGTAATTCTCTTAGCTAACTCTACGGTAAAAAACACAGAACCTTTTAAGATACAAATCAAACATACCGGTTCATCACCATATACTTCACTAATCTGTGCTGCCATCTCTGCTACACGTTTTGTCACCTTTTCTTCTGATAAATACTCGTGAACTGCTTTAATTGTCATAATAATTTCCTCCTGAAATCTGTACTTTTAATATTCTTCTGGTATTTCCGTCTATTTTGATATCCGCACTGATGCGTCCGCCAATCACCCAGAGCACCTTATCCGCCTGTGTCAAAAGCAGCATCGCATCGCGCTTATCTGATGGGATCTTCTCGTTGACAAAATATTCCTTCAAACGCTTTTTATGCCCATCATCATCTATTACCAAATAATCCCCAGCTTGTCTGGTTCTAATTTGAAAACTACCTTTAATTTTATCATAATCGAAGCATTTCGTATATCTATTTTTGGAAATTTCTGCATTTTCACCGGCACACTCATGTACAGAGAAGCTAATTATTCCGTCTAAAACCTCACATATTACCTCGCCCTGCTGCAATCTTTCCTCAAATTCCTCTCCATCTAATTCAATACAAAACCTCTCCGATGCCAAATCCTGCTCGGCTATCCTCTCCAAAAGTACACCATCGTAAACACGTCGCGCCCGTATATTATATGGTAGAGAAAGGCTCCTGCCTACCTGACTCCCAAAAAGTCCTGCCAATAACTCTACGTGGTCTAAACCAATATCTTTTCCACTTCCTGCGGCCTTTCCAATGGCCAGATGTAGCAGTTCTTTTTTTAAAAAATCTGGTAGCCGGTTCCATTCTTCTCCTACAATCAAAAGACCTGCTTCCTGCTCCTTTAACACGCGAGCGGCAGCGTCTGTCACTTGTCCTTGTATGTAATCGCCCAACTCCTGAAGCAACAGGGCACTTTGGTTGATATGTGCCACTGCCTGTGTATTCACTTCCTTTAACATCGGAAGAATGTGACGGCGAATTTTATTCCTGCTATAAGTCACATCCGTATTCGTACTATCCACACAATAAACCTGTCCCTCTTTTTGTAAATAGACTTCAATCTCATCTCTAGTCACATTCAGAAGAGGTCTTATAACCAAAACTCCCTGTGTCAGTTCCCGTTTCGGACGCATTCCACTCATGCCATCTATGCCACTGCCTCTTACCATCTGAAACAACACTGTCTCCGCGTTATCATCAGCATGATGTGCCAATGCCACCTTTACACTAGAACTTCCACTCTTTTTTGCTGCCCTCCGATAACAATCATAACGTAGAATTCGAGCAGCCTCTTCTAATCCCAATTTATGTTCCTTTGCATAATCTAACACCTGTACATGATACGATTGCAGTGGGACATCCATTTCCTCACATAATCGCTCTACAAACAATGCATCCTGCACACTTTCTTCTCCTCGAATACCATGCTCTACGTGCACAGCTTCCAAGGAAAATCCCAACTCCTTCTGCAACGCCGCCAAAACTTTTAACATGCACACCGAGTCTGCACCACCTGATACCCCGGCCAGCACACAATCGTCTTTTTCTATTAATTTTTCTCTTTTACAATACTGTAAAACTGTACGAAGCATTATTTCTCCCAAACGCAGGTCGCAAGAATCGTCATATCATCCTGCACCTTTCCTCCTGTAAACAACAAAACCCGTTCCATAATTTTTTTCACCAAAACGCCCGGATGTCTGCAATCAATACTTTCAATAATCTCCTGCATCGTCTCTTCCGGCTTTGGCACATGTAGATATTCTAACACACCATCCGTAACCATTACAACAAAATCCCCATTTTTAAGGGTGATTTCCTCCTGCTCAATCTCCGGATTATTCCCCACACCTACAGGCAGCGAGTGCGAAGAGAAACACTTCACCTCGCCATCCCGCTTCAAAAAGCTAGCAGCCGCTCCAATTTTAAAAAATGCTGCCTGTCCACTGTATAAATCAATATTACACAAATCTACCGTAGAAAAAAGATCTGCCTCCCCCTTTAAAACCATCGCTGAATTCATCATGCGAATCGCAGTTTCCATAGAAAATCCGGCTTCTAAGAAACGCTCCACCAAGTCTAACACCAGCTCACTCTCTTTACACGCCGTACTACCGGAACCCATGCCATCCGAAAGTCCCATTAGAAAATTTCCACTCTCCAGTTCCAAAATCGAAAAATTATCTCCCGATACATAAGCCCCATCTTTTTTTCTTCGCTCAATACCAGAAACACTTCGAAACTTCGTATCTTCTAAAAACTCAAATACCCCCAATTCTTTTGAAATAAAACTCTTTGCCTCACCTTGCACACGTATCTTTTTCCCTAAAATTTTCCCGGTAAAATTCATGAACTTTTTTAATGGCACACAACCACTTTTACTTTGCATCTCTACCGTTAATTTCAAATGTCCATCTACGGATTCATACAAATGCAGTTGTTCAATTAATATACCGTTTACTCTGGCATGATAACGGATGTCTGAAAGTTTTGCCTTCTCCTTTCCATCTAATAATATTTCTTCCTTGGCACAATCCTGCATAATGTAAGCCATGGCATCTAGCTGTTCCGCTATGGTCTGGCGATTTTCCAACAAACGATTATACCATGCTCTGTTCAATGCCACTTTTTCAAATACACTGACAGCCTCTGCCACCATATCTCTGCTACGTTTACAGCACCTCGCCAATCGTTCCTGCTGCTCCTTTGAAGCTCTTCCTTTTTCCATGATTTCATGAATCAATTGTGGCAGCACTTCATAAATAGGCGTATTCTCTTTCTCCCAGCAAACCGCACACGCATCACAATTCAAACAAAGCTTTCCTGTCAATTCATTTTGCACTCTCCCATATTCCTCTTGGGCATACCCCGTCTTTTGCTGACTCATATGAAAAAAGACCTTTGATAACCGCTCAAAAGATTCTGCATATCCCCTTAACCGTTCATCTCTTTTCGGCTCCGGCAACACTTCCTTAGGTACTTCCTGGCGGCCTTCTAATACCATATGCACCATACGATGAATCAACACTACTGCACCTAACACAAATACCCCTTCTAATAACACTGCCTGCCACAATGGCTGATTTTTCCATGCAAAAAGATTCCCACAAAATGACACTATCATAGTAGCCAATGCCGTAAGCATCCCAACTAAATATGCCGGACAAGCATCCGTCGCCCATTCCACTAATTTCACAATTCCTATCATTACCAATAATATAACCGCATACTTAACCATTGCCGTAAACGGCATAAAAATCATCATTCCTACATAAGCAGCCGCAAAAATCCACCCTAGCTTCATACCGGCCATATACAATGCCGCAAAATACGCTGGCACCAATGGATAACAGTCCATAATATGTACACTACATAATAGCCCACCTATAAAACTTAGTATCATTTGTTTCACTCCATTTTTCTTCATCTCCTCTTACCTCTCTTCTTTCCTGCCCCAAGCAGTTACTGTAGCACCGATTATATAAAAAGATTTTTAAAATGTTTGTCAAAGTAAGGGAGCGTTTTTTAGAATCGTTCGTCAAATTATAGCAAAAAAGAGCTTCGCGTTACCACGAAGCTCTTCAACCTTAATCATCATCTTTAGTCTTCTTTTTTTCGGAAAATTATCTGATTATCGTATAATAACCCCAATTTACTTTCCGCCATATCTTCTACATATTCCTGCGATTCTATGTATTCCTGATACTCTTCTAACTCTTCTTTTCTATCCAGCTCATTCTGAAGTAATTCCTTTAACTCCGCTTCCTGAGCTATTTTCTCCTGATCCTTCTGATATACTTTATGAATCTGAACCGACATAACCGCCATAAATACCACTAAAATAATACCAATGCATATTTTACCAACCCGGTTATCGTCTCTTCTTGCACTTCTTCTCTTCGCCATAGTATCAACCATACCTTTCTATAGCTTATCACAGTTTACATAATCCCATTCTAATCGCTTTATATAATTTTTTCAACTGTTTCCTAACAAATGAAAAAATTTTCTTTCCTATCTTTATAAAGGGTTTTCCTGCTATTCCCAACACTTTTCCGACCAACTTTATAATCCTATTCAAAATCGGTACGACTATTTTCATGATTCCTCTGCTTATGGCAAACGCGTAGAACAGCCCTCCAAGGAGAATTCCCAAAAAACAATATCCCCGCATTCTCCCATCATTTTTCAAATATAGCAGCAAAAACACATGAATGGTACAAAAAATCCAATAGCATACATCTTCTATACCAATCCAAACATTTCCATGTGGAATTATTCTCCGTATAATCCGCAAAACATCATAAACAAAAACTAGTCCCATTCCACAGAATACAGATGTCACAAATAATATCGCTTCATTCCCAATCACATCACTGACTACCATTATCGAAACAGCCTTCCTAACAATGATTCTGCCTGCTTGCCCGCTGTTTTCACTTCAGAATACGTCAGTGAATCAATTCGCCCATCAATGTCAATTTCACCTTTTTCCAGAGATAGTCGATTCACATGCAGGTCATGTCCCTTTATCAAAAGCATACCCTGTTCGGTTTCTAATAGAATCTCTGCCACATCAAAGGATAACACATCCACCACGCCACTAAACGCACCGCTTTTTCGATTTATCAGCAACACCTTATGTGATTTTGCAACATTACTATTCCTTTCTTCCATAAATACACCTCCTAATTTCACATAACTACGCAACACTCTCATAGTCATTCTATTATATTAGAAGGGTTTCACGATTATGCTATATACTCAAATAAATCTTTCGCTTCTTCTTTTTTCGTTGTATCCAAAAGATTCAATACACGAACCTTTACTGTCTTTGTCCCAAACGCTATTTCGATGATATCCCCTATTTTTACATTTAAAGAAGCTTTAGCCGGCTTACCATTTACCATAACACGGCCCGCATCACATGCTTCATTTGCAACCGTTCTACGCTTAATAATTCTAGATACCTTTAAAAACTTATCTAATCTCATATTATCCTCCCAGTTCTTTCATAAAGAATGTTCAATTCACATTCTCGTACCGCAAAAGCGTGGCATTAGCAACATCTTTCATCTACTTTTGCGTGTGTATAATAAAAGGCGGACCCAGTTGTCTGAATCCGCCATCTTAACGTATATCTAAATCTAATTAAAAACCTTTATTATGCGTTAATCATGTCTTTTAAAGCTTTACCAGCTTTGAATTTTGGAGCTTTAGAAGCCGGAATAACCATTTCAGCACCACTCTGTGGGTTTCTACCTGTTCTCTCTGCTCTTTCAGAAACTTCGAATGTACCGAAACCTACTAACTGGATTTTCTCGCCCTTCTTTAATTCTTCAGCAACAATGTTTGTAAATGCTGCTAATGCTGCTTCAGCATCTTTTTTGCTTAACTCAGCTTTTTCAGCCATAGCTGCAACTAATTCTGCTTTGTTCATGTTATAATTCCTCCTCTAGATTATCACTTATAATAAATTAAAATGATTTTCATATTCTGCGGTGTTGAACCCAAAATACCTACGAATATATTTATACTTGTTTTCAAATACTTTGTCAAGCTTATTTCCCTATAAACAAAGCTTTTTGGTATTAGTTCACAATATTCCCAAGGAGCGAGGTCAGGGTACTCAAATAATCCGTAGAGGAATCTTCCGATAGTACCTCTCTTAATGCCTCTACTAATTCATCTGTCGTAGATTCATCATCCTCATCATTACTAGAAGCATTGTTTGCAGTACTTCCTGCCAGACTTCCTGCCAGATTTGTATTCACGTCTGTCTTATTGGTATCTTTTACAGTTTCTGCCGAAGAAGACTCTGTATCTAACGCAATTACAATTGCTGCCTGTTCTGAATTCACAAACAACTTCTTTGCATAAGTTTCATAACCAAATGACTCCGCTTCAATCGCGTGGATTCCGTAGGTCAGCTCAATCGGCTCCTCATAGTCTACTTCGTTTCCATCAATCTTAAAGATAATCTCCGCATCTTCATTGATATCCGTCGTACCTATAACAAAGCTAATCTTCCCACTCTTAGGTCCTTCTCCCTTCAATTCTTCCAAATCTACTATGGTGGTGGTATCTCTTGCCACCTCATATTCTTTACTTCCACCATATCCTTTATTCGCCACTGTTATGGTATAAGTACCTTCCGGAACTTCTAATTCCATTTCGCCGGTTATTTCTGCAAAAATCTTGCTTCCTATCTGAATAAAACTGTCTTCAAACAATTCTGTATTTTTCAACGCGATTGTACCCTGTCCGGTCGTTATCGTCACCGACAAAATCTCTTTATTCCTTCCAATAACACGAAGTTTGTCATCTTTTTTGATATCAGACACCTTTAATTTCTTGCCTGCCGAAATGACATATAAATCTTCTTCAAAA
>JAFYQA010000184.1 GCA_017547315.1 Roseburia sp.
CTTAAATCTTTCCACCTGTCATGATAGCGGAACACCGGCAGTACACGCTCTACCGCATTTCTAACATTTTCTTTGTACATAAAATTGTTGAATATCGGCGTACCTTCTAGCATTACAACCTTCGGCGACTGTGTCTCGAATGCTTTATATAGAAATTCTTTCGTATAATACAACTGCTGTAACGACGTGCCACACATATAGGACGTAAATCCATAATCCCGCCAAATCTGAACCGGTATTACCGAACAATAACTCACACTGTCGCCGATAAAAAGAACATCTATCGACTGCTCTGGCTCCGCTAAAATTCCATTTGCCCTTTGGTCTTCCATTCCATACTCTTCTGTATTATTCTTTGGTTCCAAAAAACGTGATGCCAACATTAACAGTAGTAATAACCCCAAAAGGAATAACACACTAGAGACTATATTTTTCATTTTTGTCTGCATATCGTTCCTCCTTTTAGAAATTCGCATATATCGGATCAACCGGAATGTAACCCAAACCATATGCACCAAAAATAACAACAAATAAAATCAAACCATACAGCACTGCCCAACGTACCACAACCGGACACTTCGCCAGCGTTTCACGCAATTCCATCCCCCGTTCTTTTAAAACACTCGTTGCCAGTACAACTAACAATGCAATACCTACTATACATATATCCTGACCATCGATTCCAAGTGCTTTCATCGATTGCAAATTAAATCCTGCAATCGAAAAGTCTGTCAGCATCATTTTAAACATAATCAAGCCCGATTTCAAACCATGGCACCGGAAAAACAACTCACCAATCACTACCAAAATACTTGTTCTTATCATCTGAAAAAGTTGATATGTAACGTGATTCGTGTTCACATGCAACGCTTTTTTTAAGCATTTTACAAGCGGTTCTATCATATTTCCCATCATAATTAACCCAAAATGATACATACCAAAGAAAACATAATTCCATGCCGCACCATGCCACAATCCATTACAAAACCATACACAAAACAGTGCAATCGCACTTGCTACTAATAAAGCGACATAATTTCCTGTTTTTTTCTTAATTGTTCCGGTCAGCTTCTTTACAGGTTTTGATAACGTTACCGGATAGAAAATATAATCCTTAAACCAACCACCTAAACTAATATGCCATCTTGCCCAAAAGTCTGAAATCGTCTTTGAAAAAAATGGACGTGCGAAATTCTCCGGAAGCTTCACCCCGAATATCTGTGCACTACCGATTACCGCATCCATCGTACCGGAAAATTCCATATACAACTGAATCGTATAGCACACCGCAGCAATCGCAACAATTCCGCCATCGTAATTTAAAAAATTAGTAAATACCTCTTTTATCAGAGGATTCAATCGGTCTGCAATAACAATTTTCTTCATCATACCGAACAAAATTCTTTGCAAACCAAACACTAGATTTTTATGTTCAATTTTTCCAACATTCCAAAGCTGCTCTGCAGTCTGCTCGTAACGGCAAATCGGGCCTTCTACAATCTGCGGAAAAAAGCTGATAAACAATGCCAGTTTAAAAATATTTTTTTCTGCCTTTATCGTACCCCTATATACATCAAACAGATAAGATACTGCCTGCATGGTAAAAAAAGAAATACCTATTGGCATTAAAAAGTGTGGTATTGCAAACTGCACCGGAACTTTTAATATTGCTAAAACCGTATTCACATTCTCCATAAAAAATCCAGAATATTTCAATACCAGAAGCAATCCAATATGTAATACTGCACCCAGTCCCATCACACTTCGTCTGCAATTCAAATACTTTGCCTTTATTGCCTTTTTGTGTTCTTTTTCTACTGTACTTAAAACATCTTTTTCCTCAACATGAAGTCTATGTAGCCACTGTCCCAGAAAAAACATTGTAAGTGTTGTCAAAAACAAATATATAACCAGCTTTCCGCTTATCAATGCAAAAAACAGATATCCTGCAATAAGCAGAAAATATTTTTTCTGTTTATTACCAAGGATACTATATATCAAAACTACAAGCGGCAAGAAAAACATCAAATAGTCCATCGAAAAATAGGATGTTAAGTCCCCAAATTTTCCTGTACCAAATAGTGATAACAATGTCACTTTTTATCCTCCTGTAAATCCATTTCCAAATTAACTCATATTACAGTGTATCACAATCCATTTTGCCTGTGAAGAACAAAGAATATGCCCTGTGTTTTTTAATTCATAGAAATTGTTGCTTACGTGCTTTAACATAATGCAGCATTTTCTGCATCAAAAAAAGTCCGCATACCGCGAACTTTTCAATTATTATCATATTTATTTTATCCGAGTGCATCTCGGTGAGCCTAGATTAAGGACGTTACCTCCATAGTTGACTCCGCCAGGCACCCTCACGTCACCCGAGAGGTTCTACTTAAGGCTGCTATGTTCCCATCCTGACCTGGTTCGTAGATTCCCGCCGCGTAAGACCCAAACATCATCGCCACTTGTGAAGGGCTGCTCCAAAAAGAAATAACCCACCGATGGCTACCCGGAAATCACATTATAAACTACCAGGCGTGATGTTGTCAAGTTTTCCCGCCACTCTTGTTCTATTTTTCTAATGCAGCCTTTTTCTCCTGTTGTTTTTTCTGTCGCAGTTCCCTAAAAAATTGTGACAACATTTCTGAACACTCCGCTTCTAATACCCCACGTTCTACTTCTACCTGATGATTAAATTCTGCCATCTGCAAAAGATTCAATATCGAACCGGCACATCCGGCTTTCGGATTCATACTCGCAATCACTACTTTTTTCATACGACTCTGTACGATAGCTCCCGCACACATCTGACACGGCTCTAAGGTTACATACATTGTACAGTCTTCCAATCTCCAGTCACCCGTCTTTTTGCTCGCCTTTTTTATGGCCGCCAATTCAGCATGCGCAAGCGTATTTCCTTCTGTATTTCTTCTATTATAGCCTCTTGCAATAATTTTATCATTTTGCACAATTACACAACCAATCGGAACTTCCTCCAATGCATATGCTTTGTTTGCTTCCTTCATAGCTGCTTTCATATATTTTTCATCCTGTGTCATTTTCACTCGCATTCTAAAGTTATCCTTTCACAACACTCCACTTTGTGCTATTTTAGATATAACTAGTTTACCCTATAATGGAAAGGTTCGCAAATATTATGTTTTCTTCTTCACGCCAGACATTCGCAATGGAATACGAAACAGAACGTTTACTTCTTAAAGTTCTGACACCAGACTACTCTAATGAAGTCTGCACGTTCCTCCAAAAAAACAGTGAACAATTCGAAAAGTATGAGCCACTCTTGCCTGCAAATTATTATACACCAGAACATCAGCACACCATTCTAAGCTGTGAATTAAAACTTGCTCTACAGACCAAAAATATTCGTTATTATGTTTTTTTAAAGGAAAATCCGAATCAGATTATTGGCACCGTTGCCTTGCATAACATCGCCACTGCTTCCTATTCCTCTTGTGAAATAGGGTATAAATTTGACCTGGCATTCCAGCACAAGGGTTATGCACGTGAAGCTGTCGCAATGGGTGTATCCATCGCTTTTGCCGCCTTAAATCTGCATCGGGTATACGCCAGAGTAATGCCTGAAAATACCGCTTCTATTAAGTTACTAGAAAGTCTCTTTTTTGAAAAAGAAGGCCTCGAACGGGAATGTATTAAAATACAAGGACATTGGCAGGATCATCTGCGCTTTGCCCTGTTAAATCAATCTTCTAATATGTGATACCAAATGCCCTGCTGCTTTTCGCGGGGCATCTCATGTTCTGATGGTATTTCTTCTTCCGTCTCTGCCATCGCAATCGGAATAAATCCCGGAAAACCGAACACAGAAGCCATTACCCGTTCCTGACGTTCATGCACTCCCGGTATTCCTAAAAACCATTTTCCGTCCGGTAATTTCCCTAAAAGCAGATAATGATAATTAAAAAAACCATGCAATAAAAAGCTGTTATTTCCAAGATA
>JAFYQA010000011.1 GCA_017547315.1 Roseburia sp.
ATGCAAAGAGTATATGCGGATGCAGGTTTGAATACAGAAGTTGTCGTGACTGAGACAGAGTTACAAGATGGTATAGAAGGCACAGAGGAGAATCTTGGAACAGAGACGATAAGCACGGAAGAAGAGGACCCTGGTTATGTAGAAGATAACAGCAATTCCGACTTAGGCATAGAGCAGGATTCGGAATCGACAGAAAGTACAGAATCGACAGAGAGTACAGAGTCGACGGAAAGTACGGAGTCGACAGAGAGTACAGAGTCGACGGAAAGTACGGAGTCGATGGAAAGTACAGAATCAACAGAAAGTACGGAGTCGACGGAAAGTACAGAGTCGACAGAGAGTACAGAGTCGACGGAAAGTACGGAGTCAACAGAAAGTACGGAGTCGACGGAAAGCACGGAGCCGACAGAGAGTACAGAATCGACGGAAAGCACAGAGTCGACAGAGAGTACAGAATCGACGGAAAGCACAGAGTCGACAGAAAGTACAGAATCAACAGAAGATCCGGAAGACACAGAGAATCCGGAAGACACAGAAAAAGAAGAAATACCACAGGTAGTGGCTTCTATTACATATTCTTATACGATACATAAAGCAGTAGAAACGGTAGCTCTATCAGAGGAGGAAAGTAGCGAAGTTTCTGAAATAGATGCACAGGAAGAAGTCATATCTGAGATTGTGACAGAAACGATTACAGAAACAAGGGAGTACTATACCCTTTCGGAGGCTTTTGCAGGGGCAGCGTCTGTAACAGAACTGTTAAAAGAAAAAGGTGTGGCAGATTATGTGCCAACGATTGTTTTGCTGACAGATATAACAGTAAATGACATCGTTGTGAACGAAGCGAACGCATCCTTTATTCTAGATTTAAGCGGATGTGCTGTACAGCTTGGAGAAACAGCAGGGATTGATTTTGCTGCCGGAAATATTGTTTTAACAGACGGTGCTTATCTGGAAGCAAAAGAGCAGCCATTAGAAGGTGTGGTTCCTACATTAGGAAGTGTATCCGGTACCGGTACTTATTTATTTACCGGTTCTGGTAATCTGTGTTTTGAAATAGGCCGATATCAGTTAGAAAATGATATTGCAACAGGCAGTATCGTGAATCAAGCGGCGAACGTTGTGATAAATGACGGTTACTATCTGGTAAAAGCAGGTAGAATAGCCGGTGACGTAGAATCGATTACGATCAATGGTGGATTTTATATTTACGATGTAGAAAAAGGGGTGCGGCAGAGTGGTGAAGTGATTCTGCCAGAAAAACAGGCACTGATTAAGACCCAGATCGAGATGGATGATGCGGTTTGGATTGGATTGATGCTTGGCGAACCAAGTTATATCGTAGAAGTGAATGTAATGGAAGATGAAGAGATAAGAGAAGTTCGTACGTATCACGCTGATTTTGCCAGTGCATGGGAACAGGCAATCGCACTTAGCAGTGAAAACGATGGTGCCACGGCAAAGGTTCATATCTGTGATGATGAGATCATCGGAGTACAGATAAGCCAGAGCTATGTACTAGACGGCATGGCAGAGCAGCCGGCTCCTGTAGTGGAATTGTCTGATATGAATATGAAACGAGCAGAGGGATTTGTGGACAGTATGTTTTCTGTTCATAACGGAGAACTGAAACTGGATGGATGTTATTTAGATGGAGAAGCGGAAGCATCTGCATCTTTAATTCGCGTGTTTGGAAATGCACATTTGTCGTTGAAGGATTCGGCCTTGATAAATAATGTCGGTACGCTAAACCAAGAGACTGGAGATACGGGTGCAGGTGTGTATTTAGCCGACAAGTCTGTTCTTGAAGTGGAAGGCATCGTATCTGTTCAAAATAATGTGTGTGTTGTACCATTGGAAGACGAAGCAGTAACGACCGTGGTTAGAAATGTATATATGCAAGATGGTACCGGTATCACAGTAAATGATAGCTTAAGAGGGGAAGATGCTATTTCTAGTATTGGAATCACACATCAGGACGGAATTATCGCAGGTCTTACGATGATGGGCGATGTAGATGCGTCATTGATTAGTAAAAGAGAAGAGTTATCCGGCGGTGTGGAGAATGTAGATGTAAGTGATATTTTAGAGGTATTTACTTCAGATGATTATCCATCTTATTTTTTAAGTTATGATTTGAATAAGAATATTCTTTATTGGGATAAGGAGACGAGATATCTTCCGGAGGCTGGTTATATCAGATTAGAAATGATACTTCTTTTTGTCGGATTATTTGGTTTTATCGCAAGTAATCTGCCTCAGTTAAAGAGCAAGAAGACATTAGCAAAGATTGTAACTATGCTGGCGACGATTTGTATGCTCTGCGGAATTGTAATTGGATTTTTACATATTAAGCGTGAACAGGATGCATATCAGGAAAACATGCAAATTATACAGCAGATGACAGAATTGCAGGAAAGTAAGAAAACGACTGCAGATGTTTTATTAGAGTCAGAGTTTGTTACGGAAGATTACAGTAGTGAAAGTGAAGTAGAAGAAGAGCAGTCAATTGGGCTTCCTAATGACGGAAGAGAATATTTTGCGATTCTTGAATTACCGCAGTTGGGCATTAAGCTGCCGGTATTATCGGAATATTCAGACGCAGGTATGAAGACGACACCGTGTGTATACTATGGCAGTATCGAAACCAATAATCTTGTGATAGTAGGACATAATTATGAGAGTCAGTTGGCGGTATTGAATGATTTTGATGAGAATTTAGAGGTAGTTCTTACATGTAAAGATGGAACTGTTTATACTTATGAAAGTTTTATGGTAGAAAGTTTAGATCCGGATCAGGTGGATGAGATGTTAACCGGTGATTGGGACTTTACAGTATTTACCTGTAATTATGCGGGAGATAAGCGAATCGCATATAGATGTTTTATGCAGGAATAGAGAATCTGGGAGAATATAGATGAGGATGTTTGGAATAGGGGTAGACCTAATGGCAGTCATGATTACATTCGTGATTTCCATTGGTGTAATCCTCGGAAAAAAGAATAATCTGAATAAATATTTCCTGTTAATGTTATTATTGAATGCACTGACCTTATTAGCTGATATCGGGACTCTGACATTTATGGGAGATGCGGCGGCACTTACTTTATTACAAGTGAGTTTGATTTTGCAGCTTTCATTTACCTTTTTGGGTGTGGCAATGTTTAATCTTTATATAGATGTTGTGTTGAGCGAAAAAAAGGGTGCCAGACCAATGTATCGCATCGTTCCTTTTGTAATCGTATTCATATTGATGATTGTGTGCGTAACATCGATTGAAACAGGAGTATTATTCCAAATTGATGCGAATGCAAATGTGAAATATGATAATTATTTTTGGATTGTGGAGTTATTAGGAAGTTTTATCGTAATTTTTGATGTGGCACGTGTAATTAAGAGCCAGCTGATGAAAGAGATACCGGTACCGATGGCAGTGGATATCTATATTTTTGTGGCAATACCGATGATAATGTTGGTAGTGCAGGAATTATTAGGAGGAAGTCTGTCACTGCTTTATGCAGCCACTACAGTGGCATTCTTGACATATTATATGTCCATGAATATGCATCAGAATTATATTATGATGAATGAATCGATAGGAGCAGTAAAAGCACAGACAGAACTTGTTCTTTCGCAGATACAGCCACATTTTGTGTTTAATACATTGGCTACCATTAAATATTTGTGTAGTTCAAATCCACATTTAGCGATTGAAGCAGTTACGCGATTTGCCAAATATCTTCGTAGGAATTTAGATACTATTTCGAATGAAAATCTGGTGAGATTTAAAGATGAGTTAGAGCACACAAAAAATTATTTGTGGCTGGAACAATTGCGATTTGGAAAAAATTTAAAAGTCGAGTATAGCATTGATTGTGATAATTTCGATGTTCCGCCACTTTCACTGCAGCCGATTGTTGAGAATGCAGTAAAACATGGTATTACAAAAAAGACCGGAGGCGGTTTGATTACAATTAGTGTACGAGAATTAGATGAATGTTATCGTATTACAGTGAGTGATGATGGAGTAGGTTTTGACAAACAGGAACGCTCAAAAGAACATCATATAGGAATAGCAGATGTTCGTATGCGTATGTCTCAGTTAAATGGATCAACTTTGCATGTGCAGAGTGCAATAGGTGTGGGAACGTCTGTTGTATACGAGATTATGAAGGATGAGTAAGATGGAAAATGATACAAAATTAGCGTCTATGATCGAAGAATTGAATGAGATACAGAGCCAGCTTGAAGATTGTGAGAAAGCATTAAAATTAGAAACACCTGTAGTTCCATCTGACAGGGTGGAAAGAAAAAGTGTAAGAAGAACGGTTGAGCGTCAGCCCGTGGAGACAGATGCAAAACTGCATGCTTCTATAAAAGAACTTTCTGAGCAAGTGGAAGATATAAAGCATAGGCTAAGGCAGTTAGAAGAAATTACTGTTAAACTGGAGTTGCTCGATGAAGTAGACGAAGATGTCAATTATATCAAAAATTTCATGAACCATAAGTTGGATAAGGACTTTGAGGCGATGTATCGCAATCTTATGGATCAGATGAATATTGAGGCGATTAAAATTTATCGAAATATACAGGCGGTTATTGTGGAAGAACAGGCAAAGCAGAACCATGTTTTGTTTGGTGTGGATGGCAAGTCTGATAAGTTGAAGTTCAGAATGAATCATGTATTGATTTTTTCGATCATATCGTTTGTGGTGTCTATTTTGGTAATGATTTTGCAGATTTTACCTGCATTAGGAGTGGATATTTTTTAGAATGGATGTTTGATGGGAATATATGAAGAAAAATAGTACTGCAATTGTGACTACTACAATGATTGTTTGTGTAATGTTTCTTTTATTTACGATAATGATTATTTTTATACAAAATCATTTTGATGTCTCATCGGACGTAGTAGAAACAGAAAAAAAGGATTTGGAATTGCAATTGGATATGACTGTGGAGGAAGTTTCCACAGAACAGGAAACATTCGATTTGGGAGTCATCTATACATCGGATAAGATTGATTTGTCGAAGGAAGATAATTCATCGCACGATGTAGAATATGAAAGTAGTTATTCTAATACTTTGGAATTGCTTCCCAGTGTGTTTTATATGCACCAACCGGTAGATAAGAAGCAGGTAGATACTTCGAATTTTATGGAGAGTTACTGTGGATTGGAGCAATCGAGTATTAGTTTTGGAACGGGAGTCGGACAAGAGGATAAAATCAGTGTTCCGTCCGAGATTTATTTGTATAACGTAGCCTATGAGAGCTCAAATTCGTATGAATTAAAGGCGGAAATCGTAGGAGATAATTCTTATATAAAGTCACTTGGCTGGAGTACACCGGATTCGTCAAAGGTGAAGTTATCGAAAACGAGTGGTGGAGAGACCATTGTTTCGCGTGCATCTGATTATACAGGTACGGTGATTATTAGTTTAGTTGTATCTTATGACAGAGGAAATGGAATAACAGCGACCGAACAGTTAGAAGTATATGTTCATGTTTTGGATATGACGGATAAAAGTACACAGTTATATGATAAGAATGGGAATCAGCTTTATTTAGATAAAGATGGAAAAGAAATAGCACATTTATCGGATTATGCGAAAAGAGATGTTTTTTATGGAACAATGAAGGTAAATGGTTGGCAGGTAATCGACGGAAAGACCTATTATTTCAATGAAAATAGCTGGGCAGTTTGCGGTGAACAAATCATCGGTGGTACGAAATATGAATTTGATGAAGAAGGCGTATTAATTGCTGGTGAAGAAGTAAAGGGTATCGATGTCTCGCTTTATCAAAAAGAAATTGATTGGAAAAAGGTTGCGGCCAGCGGCATCGATTTTGCGATTATTCGATGTGGTTTCCGAGGAAGTGCATCGGGGCGCATGGTGGAAGATAGCTTTTTTAGACGTAATATAGAAGGTGCAATCGCTGAGGGTATAGACGTCGGCGTGTATTTCTTTACACAAGCGATAAATGAAAAAGAGGCAATCGAAGAAGCTGATATGGTGCTTGCACTATGTAAAGAGTATGAATTGGATTATCCAATGTTCATAGATACAGAGAAAGGTCCAAACGGAAGAGCAAACGGATTGGATAAAGAGACTCGTACGCGTGTGATAAAGGCATTTTGTGAACGTATAACAGAAGCGGGACATAGGGCAGGCGTATATGCGAGTACGAGTTGGTATAGGAATCAGCTGAATGCAAAAGAATTAGAACAATATTGTATTTGGGTGGCACAGTATAACGTGGAATGCACCTATAAAGG